>WQTX01000043.1 GCA_009786075.1 Bacteroidota bacterium
ATATTTTAGAAAAAATGGATTGCTTCGTTCCTCGCAATGACGCTCTTTTGTTGATTTGTGCTAACCCTCGAAAGAGCGTCATTGCGAACGAAGTGAAGCAATCCAGAAAATATATCATTAAATTTTACTAAATACTTAATAAAAAAATTTTATTATCTATTTGTAATATGCGATAAATTTTGTATATTTGCAACCCCTAAAAAAAGAAAAACGACTTATTAAAAACAAAAAGAAAAAACAATCATGGCAAAGCAAAATACGCTAATTTGTAATTTTAAATTATAAAATAATGACAAAAACAAGTATTTTTATTTGCGACAATCAACAATTATTCCGTGATGGAATTAAAAGTATTGTAACCGAAAATGGTTACGAAGTAGTCGGAGAAGCCGCTAATGGTAGTGATTTACTGAAGAAATTAAAAACCGTTAGTCCCGACATTATTCTTTTGGACATCAATATGCCCGAAATGAACGGATACGAGGCAGCAAAGGCTATTCTCAAAAACAATCCTCACCAGCACATTTTGATAATTTCAGTATCCGACAGCGAAACGTATTACAAAGATTTTGTGAATTTAGGTGTGCGGGGCTATCTATTGAAAGATTCTTCAAAACATGAATTGCTTACGGCAATGCAAAAAATTAGTAGTGGTGATACATATTTTTCACAAAGTTTGTTGTTAAATATTATTAAAAGTAAAGATTCTGTAAAAACTTCGCTTCTTACCAAACGTGAAAAAGAGGTGCTGCAACTCATTTGTTACGGTAATTCAAATGCCGACATTGGCGAAAAACTCCACATCAGCCAACGCACTGTGGAACGACACAGAGCTAATTTATTGAAAAAAACCAAAACGCCAAATTCTATAAAAATGGTGTTGTGGGCTATTCAGAATGGATTGGTTACGGTTTAAGAGCCCCCTCCTAACCTCCCCCTCAAGGGGAGGAACAAGAAAAAAGATGAAATCTTTTTTCTTAAAGTCCCCCTTGAGGGGGATTTAGGGGGCTACTAATTCCTTTTTAAAATTCACAAGAAACACTTTTTCAGTGGCACGAGTAAGTGCAGTGTAAAGCCAACGCAAAAAATCGCCGTTAATATTATCTTCGGGCAAAAAGCCGTGGTCTATATATACATGTTTCCATTGTCCGCCTTGTGCTTTGTGGCAGGTTACGGCGTAGGCAAATTTCACTTGCAGGGCATTGAAATATTCGTGCTTTTTCATTTCTTCATACACTTTTCGTTTGTTGCCCACTTCGGCATAATCGGCAAGTACTTCGTGGTATAAGTTTTGCGATTGTTCGTAGGTCAATGCAGGGGCTTCGCTTTCCAAGGTTTCGAGTAATAATTTTGCTTCTATTTCTACATTGTAATCAATCAAAAGTAAGCGAGCATTGACAAACGAAAATCCGTATAATTGCTCGTATTTTCCAAGATGCAATACTTTTGCGCTATCGCCGTTGGCAATAAAATCAACATCGGGCACTTGCGCCGCCCAGAAATAATTATTTTTCACAATCATAAGCATATCGCCCACGGCAATGCGTGATTCTCGCCACAAAATACTGCGTCGAATGCCTTCGTTGTAGCGATAGGCTTGTTTGTTGGAACGAGTGATTATAATACATTCTTCGTCGCCCACACTGTCGTACGAATGTTCCAATTCGCCAAGTAAATCGGTTCCTGAGATTGCTTGAATGTCGGGAGCTTGGGTCAGTTGCGGAATTTGTTGTGAAGTTGTGGCTTCGAGAACCTCAGCCACCGACTTAACCGTAATGCCCGCAAAACCGGTGGCTGAGGAACTCGAAGCCACATTGTCTATATAATTCCGAATATTTGTAGCATTCGCCAAAATTGCAGAACTTTCGGCTTGTCGCAACACCTGCGTTAATTGCGCCGACTGCGTTTGTTTCAAAAAAGTTTGAAAAATATAATCCTGCTGCAAAGCCGGACTTTGTGTTAAACCCACCGGCGGTAATTGTGCCGAATCGCCAATCAAAACCAATTTGCACCCATTATTATTGTTGAACACAAACGAAAATAAATCGGCAAGCAACATTCCCGAACCAAACATAGCCTGCTCGCTGTGTTCGGTGCTCAACATTGAAGCCTCGTCAACAAAAAAAATAGTGCGCGGCTGCATATTGAACGCTAACGAAAATTTCGACCCCACCTCTGCTTTTTGTTGGCGATAGATTTTTTTGTGTATCGTATTCGCCGGTTTTCCGGTGTAATGCGCCATAACTTTGGCAGCTCTACCGGTGGGCGCTAATAAACACGACGACATTTTAACTTCGTTCAACGTTTCAACAATAGTTCTAAGTAAAGTTGTTTTTCCCGTTCCGGCATAGCCGTGCACAATAAACACCTCACTTTCGGAACATACAAAATCGGCAAATTGCTGTAATACATTGTCTTGGTCGGACGTGGGGGTAAATGGAAATTTTTCTAAAAATTTTTTATATATGAATTTTTGCAACACGATATTTAGTGGTTAGTAGATTGCTTCGCTCTGCTCGCAATGACGCTCTTTTGTTGATTTGTACTAACTCTCGAAAGAGCGTCATTGCGAACGAAGTGAAGCAATCCATAGTTCGGGTAAATTATATTTCAATTATTCAGTCATTCAATTATTCAGTTGTTATTTAAAAATTCTTATCTTTGTACTTTATTGCAAAAATAGACTAAAAAAAGTATTAAAAAATTTATGCGCGATTTATTTCTCACTCAAAGCGGTTACGCAAAAAACACAAACGCTCAACAAAATGTAGCGATTGCAATTCGTAACAATGGATTTTCTTTTATTATTCGCACACAGCCAAATGCTATTGCAGCATTGGGCTATGTTTCAATTTCCACAATTAATGTTGCCGAATACGAACAAGCGTTGCGTGAATTTTTACGACACAATTTGTTGCAACAATCGTTCGACACGTGTACAATAGTATATTGTAATCAAGCTGTTAGCATAATTCCCAAAGAATTTTATTCGGCTGAAACCGTACGTGAAATTTTTACACTCACACAGCCTTGCTCTGAAAACGAAAGCGTTGAAAGTTATCAATTAAAAAATAATGATACTATTATATTGTATGCACTTCCGCAAAATATTGTAGCAATTTGCAACAAAGAACTGAAAACAACCTGCAAATTTTACCCGCAAGCTGCGCCTTTTATTGAAAAAAGTTTGGTGCGCCACGCCGCAATCGATGCTTTTTATGGGGAAATGCTAAACCAAAAGCATGGCAATAATGCCGGTGAAAAAATGCTCTACATTTCAGTTGAAAGCTACCATTTTGATATACTTGTAACAAACGGCGGAAAACTTGATTTGTACAATAATTTCTCATTCCGCACGGTAAACGATTTTGTTTATTCGGTGCTTAATGTGTGCCAACAATTACAACTCAATCCGCAAACTACCAACATTGTGCTTTCGGGAAAAATAAGCGAAAATTCAAATTATTGCCAAGCCTTACAAACATTTGCACCGCACGCTCATGTAGAAAATCCGGCACACAGCAATTGCGATTTTCCTTTTAATCCTATATATTATTCCGTATTTAGTAACCTGATTTCCACAGAATTATGCGAATAATTAGCGGCACTTTGAAAGGGCGAACGGTACATGCGCCAAAAAATCTCCAACTCCGCCCCACCACCGACATTGCCAAAGAGGCTTTGTTCAATATTTTGAACAATGAATATGATTTCGATGAAATTTCGGTATTAGACCTTTTTGCCGGCATTGGCAGCATTTCGCTGGAATGTGCTTCACGGGGAACAACCGATATTGTGTGTGTGGAACGCAATGCCCAGCACGCAGCATTTATAAAAAAAACAGTGCAAGATTTTAAATTGCAAGGTATAACCGTGCTGTGCAACGATGTACGTGATTTTCTAAAAATTGCCTATCGTTCCTTCGACATTATTTTTGCCGACCCGCCCTACGATTTGCCATGGATTGCCCAATTGCCGGAATATATTTTTAATTCGCAAGCAGTAAATAATGAAACGGTGGTAATAATAGAACACCCTGCCGAAGTTTCGTACGCCGCCCACCCCTATTATTCACATACGAAGCATTATGGGAAGGTGCATTTTAGTTGGTTACAGCCCCCTAAATCCCCCTCAGGGGGACTTTCTGAAGAAAAAACAAACGAATTTCCACAAAATAAAACAGTATAAATAATTAAAACACAGCTCAAAAAGTCCCCCTTGAGGGGGATTTAGGGGGCTTTTAACATTATGACCTTTAACAAAGACCGCACGTTTCAAGAAATTTTTACCGATACTTTTGTGTTTTTACAGCAAGAGTGGCGTTCATTTTTTTTGTGTATTGCCATATATGCCGCTCCGCTACTTGCTGCGGCTCACTATTTTAGCAGTAAAATTATAATTACCAACCAACTTGATTTGGTTTCAAAAGAAATGTTTACGTTTCTTGTTTTTGCAGCTATTGGCTATTTTTTACTACAAAGCATAACCTATTGTTATATTGCGTGTTTTGTGCAAAATCAAAACAGCACGCCCACACGACAGATGGTTTTGGAATTTTTCTCAAAAAATATACTTACGTGTATCAAAGCATTTCTCATATTCGGTCTTATTTTCGGTCTGGGTTTTTTGATGTATTTCATTCCGGGACTTATTTTGCTTGCACCGCTTTCGCTGTTTGTGTTCGATAAAATTTTCACAGGCACTTCAAGCATGCAATCGCTCACACGCAGTATGCAACTCACGCGAAGCAATATTAGCTTGACATATTCGGTGGTACTGCTCAGTTATATAGCTTCATTCTTGTTTCAATTTTTTGTCGGTTCTTTGTTTAGCAGTTTTCCCACAGGTGCGCTAATTCTTATCAACACAGCAATTTCTGTAGCTTCAACGAGTATTGTGTATATAATTATAGCTCTTCTTTATTTTTCATTACGCAGTAAAATTCAAAAACCGTATGACAATTATCAATAATACAATTTCGTTTGCGCCGCACATTCAGAACGAGGCAATTGAGTGGCTTAAAAATGTATATGTTGCACTATTCACGGCATGTCCGATTGTTGAGCGAGCACACTTGTTGCAAATTGAGCAGCAAGGCGATGCCGAAGATTGTTTTGCGTTGCAAATTCATTTTGCCAACAAGGAAAATTACACACGCTATAAAGAAAAATATGCTCCCGATTTTGAGCAAATTCTTGTGGCAAAATTCCAAAATATGTTTGGAGTGTTTAGTACTGTTTTACATGAGGTGTAAAAAAATCCCCACCGCAATTTCGCAGTGGGGATTTTTACTATTATTCAGAAAAATTGAAATTACATTCCAAGACGTGATTTCAAACCGTCAAGTTCTGCTTGCATTTCTTTTGGCAAGTGAGAACCAAACATTGCGTAGTATTCTTCAATCATCGCAACTTCTTCTTTCCACTCATCGGCATTAACTGCAAGAGCTGCTTTCATATCTGCTGCCGTTACGTCTAATCCTTCTGTGTTGATTGCGCCCAATGCAGGAACTTTACCGATTACTGTGTCAACAGTTTCGCCTTTTCCGTCGCAACGGTCAAAAATGTAAGCCAACACGCGGCTGTTTTCGCCATAACCGGGCCACAACCATTTTCCGTCTTGTTTACGGAACCAGTTTGTCATAAAGAATTTAGGCAATTTGTCGGCAGTTGTTTTCTTGCCCATTTCAATCCAGTGTCCGAAATAATCGCCCATATTGTATCCGCCGAATGGCAACATTGCAAATGGGTCGCGGCGAACACCTGCTTTCAAGCCGATAGCAGCAGCCGTAACTTCAGAACCAATGGTAGTACCCATAAATACGCCATTATTCCAATTCGCTGCCTCTGTACACACAGGTACAGTAGTCGGGCGGCGTCCGCCAAACAAGATAGCCGAAATCGGAACACCTGCCGGATTTTCCCATTCAGAATCAATACAAGGACACTGTGATGCAGGAGCGGTAAAACGAGCATTAGCATGCGCTACAGGTTCGCCGGATGCAGGATTGTAAACATTTCCTTTCCAGTCGATTGTTCCTTCCGGACAATCCCAACCAATACCTTCCCACCACACATCGCCGTCGGGAGTTAAACCAACGTTTGTAAATATTGTGTTTTTTGCAGCCGACAACATAGCATTCGGATTTGTGTGCATAGAAGTCATCGGAGCAACACCGAAGAAACCTGCTTCCGGGTTGATTGCATATAAACGACCGTCTTTGCCATATTTCATCCAAGCGATATCATCACCTACAGTTTCAACTTTCCAGCCCGGAATAGTAGGAATAAGCATTGCCAAGTTTGTTTTTCCGCAAGCCGATGGGAATGCTGCCGCCATATATTTTTTCTCGCCTTTCGGATTGGTGATACCCAAAATCAACATGTGCTCAGCCATCCAGCCTTGGTCTTTACCCATTTTCATTGCGATACGAAGTGCAAAACATTTTTTACCCAACAACGCGTTACCGCCATAACCTGAACCATACGACCAAATTTCGTAAGTATCGGGGAAGTGAACGATATATTTTTCTTCGATTGGAGCGCAAGGCCATGATGTATCAACTTCGCCCGGACCCAATGGTTTACCTACCGAGTGAATGCAAGGAATAAAAGTTCCGTTTTCGCCAAGAGCGTCCAAAACGGCTTTACCCATACGCGTCATAATACGCATATTGATACAAACGTATGCAGAGTCGGAAAGTTCAACACCAATGTGAGCAATATCAGAACCAATAGGTCCCATAGAGAAAGGAATAACGTACATTGTACGACCTTTCATACAGCCTTTGTATTTTGCCAACAAAGTAGCGCGCATTTTTTCAGGGTCTTCCCAATTGTTGGTAGGACCGGCTTCTTCTTGTGTTTTTGAGCAAATGTAAGTACGATTTTCCACACGCGCTACGTCGCTTGGGTCTGAACGGAAATAGTAACAGCCCGGACGTTTTTCTTCGTTCAATTTAACAGCAAGTCCTGCGTTCACGAAACCATCTAAAAACGTTTGGTTTTGTTCTTCGGAACCATCACACCAATGCACCGCATCGGGTTGCATAATTTCAGCCCACTGGTTTACCCAGTTAATCAATTTTTGATTTTTTGTTAGATTTGTCATTTGTTAAAAATGTTTATTAATAATTTATATGTTTTGAATTAAAAAGCCTTTTTTAAGGCGTCCCAAAAATATAACTATTATTTGATACTACAAAATTAAATATATGCTTTTGTTGAAAACTTTAAGAAAATACGAGTTTCTCGTATGAAATTGTTAGCAATAAGTCGTAAACAGCTAACAAAAACGAAGTCAAACCCCTAAATCCCCTAAAGGGGACTTTTGCTCAGTGAAAGTGCCGTTGCTCAGGTCTATTTCGTTGCTCTGAAAGCCCCCTTTAGGGGGTTGGGGGGTTAAATTTTCTCCAAATACGCTGTTACATTACGCTCTATTCGTGCCGGAATATTGCTCACATCTTCTTTTACAAAGGTTTCGCCCACAATATTTTCGTACAATTCTATATAGCGTTCGCTAATTCCTGCAACAATTTCATCGGTCATTTCGGGCACTTGCTGCCCTTCTTTGCCTTGGAAACCGTTGTCCATCAACCATTCGCGTACAAATTCTTTTGAAAGTTGTTTTTGCCCTTCATTGTTTGCAAGGCGTTCGGCATAGCCTTCGGAGTAAAAATAACGTGAACTATCGGGCGTGTGGATTTCGTCAATCAAATAAATTTTGCCGTCGCGTTTGCCGAATTCATATTTGGTATCTACCAAAATCAAACCTCGTTGTGCCGCAATTTCGGTGCCTCGCACAAAAAGTTCCATAGTATATTTTTCCAACAATTCATAATCTTCGGGCGAAACTAATCCTTGCGCAAGAATTTCTTCCCGTGAAATATCTTCGTCGTGCAAACCAAGTTCTGCTTTGGTTGTAGGGGTAATTATGGGCGTAGGGAAGGCTTGATTTTCACGCATTCCGTCGGGAATTTTCACACCGCAAATTTCACGTATGCCTTTTTGATAGGTGCGCCATGCGCTTCCGCACAAATACGCTCGCACAATCATTTCCACCGGAAAACCTTCGCAACGCAAGCCTACCGTAACCATTGGGTCGGGCGAGTCGAGTTTCCAGTTGGGCACAATGTCGGCAGTAGCATCAAGAAATTTCGCCGCTATTTGGTTCAACATTTGCCCTTTGTACGGTATTCCCTTAGGCAACACCACGTCGAACGCCGAAATACGGTCGGTTGCTACCATTACAAGTAAATCGTTTTTTACTGTGTACACATCGCGAACTTTGCCGTTATACACTTTTGTTTGTCCTTCAAATTGAAAATTTGTTTTTGTTAATGCGTTCATTGTTTTTTATTTTTTATTTATATCACTTTTAATCGTCGCCAAATGTACGATTAAATTATGAATTGGGAAATACGTGTAAAACGTAATTTTCGTTAGGGTTGTCTTAAAAGTCAAATGGATTTTTCAAATAGTTACGATTTGTAAGCTACAACACAAAAGGTGCAGAGCACCGAAAATATTTGTAGCATTTAATACAACACACAAAGCAAGGTGCGTAGCACCGTAATATTTTAATAATCAATTTATTTAATATTACGGTGCTACGCACCTCTCGTTTACGGCAATCGTTTTTACTACAAATATTTCGGTGCTATGCACCTATACTTACAAATCAAAACATATAAAATCAATAATTTTACTTTTGAGACAACCCCGCAAAGCTTTTACTTAAACAAAACCTCGCCTTCATCTAAATTAAACGTAGCGCCTAATTGCACATCAAGTTGATTTGCAGCTCCTAACACTATTTTTCCATTATTCTGCATAGTAAGTGTGCTACCACTTTTTGCAATAATAGTTGCACCATCAATAGTGCCGCCATTTAAAATAAGTTTTCCACCACTTTGAATGGTTATTATGTTACAATTTGCTGCTGTTATAGTGGTGGTTATTGTTACTGTTACACCCGATGGAATTGAAATATTGTTATATATAGGATTTGTACTCCAAGTTCCGGTGGAAGCAGTAGTCGTTGGGTTTGTATTTGTAGGGTCTGTTATTGGCAAAAAGTTTCCGTATGCGTCTATGGTACCTAAATTCGGATTGGAATCATCGCCGTCGGGTTCGTCGCGAGCGCAAGGTGGACAACTTGCGGGTTTTGGTCCTATGCCCCAATAGTAGTAGCCGTCGCCGTCTTTGTCTTCGCAAATGATATTGGCATTTATATAATTGAGGCTTGTAATGGGGAGTGTTATTTTTGCATAGTCGTTTATATTAGATATGTTTGCTATTAAATAGCCAAATCCACCATTCCCCCAAGAATTCCCCCAACTATTTTTCAATAATAATGCTGTTTGTCCTATTCTTGGGTCGTTATTTCCTATAGTTACCGAACCCTCAGGACCTCCAACGCCATCTTTTAAAAAAATAACATCGCCGGCTTGTAATACTCTATACCCTATTAATGTTACAGAATGTTTCCATGTGGAAAATCCAATCGCAAGAGGAGCTTCAATAACATCTTTTTTTATTTGGTCGAAGCTATTAGGAATAGTAGTATTTACATTTGTAATTGTTATTTTTTCATTTGAAGTTGTTGGTTTTAGACTACAATTAATATTTGAAGCTTGATAACGGAATGTAGCTTCATCAATTATGCCATTAATCTTAATATAATTTTGAAGTGTTCTCCAAGAAAATCCTCCGCCACATCCTGAATTAGAATTATCGCAAGAAACCAATTCTTGTTCCGACAAATCAACATTTATTTTTCGATTATAATATAAATTCACAATAGCTTCGAGAGGTCCGACAGCACCGAAAGCCCAACAACTACCACACCCGAACGGAACATCTTGGTCTTTTACAGATGTTATCCAACCATTTACACCATTGTAATAAGGAGAAGAAGGATTATTCGCACCATGCCTATTTCGCCAGTCAAAAGAAGATACATAAGTATTTCTGGTAGGATTTTGAATAGGAATAATACTATCGCTATGTAGTTCAAATATTCCTCCTACGTAATATTCAAAACCCTGCAAATCGGGCACCCTACCGCCAAACAATCCTTTCTTTTCTTCAAAAGTCATTTGAGAAACAGAAGTTTCGCCTGCCACCCATAGCGCATTTTGAGCTCGGAGATTGCTGTTTATCAAAGCTATTCTATAGTCTTTTGCTTGTTGTTGAGTTCGAGATGGATTTATTGCAGATATATCAACCGATAAATTTCGTAATTCAGCATTTTTTACCTCTACCCGAACTTTTGTTAATGCAAGGCGGGAAGGAATATCAATGCTTTCCATTGCTTCACTATTGAAATTATCTATTCCATTAACTGCAAGTAGTGGCAAACTTTCATACACCAATACATCATAACCATAATCATCGGAAAGCAATATTCTGACATAACCCGATTTTGAAGGAAACACCACTTGACCCGAAGCAATTACGGTTTTTGAACTGATACTATTTCTTTGAAAATTTGCAAGTACTGTGTCTTGTGTGATTGCTTTATTGACCGACACGAGCGTTTGGGCAGATAATGACAGAGAACTTACCCAAAGCAATGTGAAAATTACTATGATATTTTTTATTTTCATAACACTCTATTTTTTAATAAATTTAAACTCAAAAACTTGCGCATTCGCATCATACAATTTAAGTAAGTATAACCCTTTTGAAAAGGAACTTACATTAATTGTATCTTTATATGCTTGATTATACACTTGCCGTCCGGCGTTATCAAAGATTTCAGTTCGCACTATTATGTCGTTTAAACAGGAAATATGTAATATATCATCAACCGGATTTGGAAAAATATTACAGTCATTAATCGTTATTGATTGCACAGAGGTAATATCTTCACTGTTATTGTAATAACATTCGGAGTATGCGGGGTTTTTATATATCAATTCATTATTTTGATAATAACACAGTAAAGTGCGACGTGCACCATTTCCAATAAACCAATTCTGAGATATAATTCCATCCAAACTGCCAATACCCTCTATCCATGTATCAAGTATATTTTCATAAAATGAAGATGGAGCATACGTTAGCTGCAAACGTTTTTTCAAAACGCCATTGATTTCTACCATGTCGCTGTTTTTTACTTCCATCAAGTATGTCTGTTCCGACGGGCTAAATGTCATGCCTTCTTCCAACGAAAAATCGTATAAAACAATTTCTTTTACAAGAGTTTCCGTTCCTATATGATAGGGAACGTAATATGTTTTTTTGTTTTCTTCCCGTAGTAAACCTGTAAAAAAACGTTCTGTATGCTGTTTGTCGCTGTAATAAAAAACTTTCTTATAAGTCTTTTCATTAAAAATTGAGTCGCCGTCGAAATAAACATATTGTGTCTCAATAGGACAGTTGGCGGTTCCGCAAACACTTTCTATTCGTACTGCCCATGAACTATTGTCGTTAACAATCGCATTGTTGGTTGTTTGAGCATTTGCCTGCAAAACCAAACAACATACGAAACTTATAAATAAAATCTTTGTTTTCATAAATGCTTTCTTATTTTTTAATAAATTTAAACTCAAAAACTTGCCCATTCGCATCATACAATTTGAGTAAGTATAACCCTTTTGAAAAAGAACTTACATCAACACTCTCGTTATATGCTTGATTATACACTTGCCGCCCTGCATTATCAAAAATTTCAATTCGCATTGTTGTACTATTCAAACAGGAAATGTTTAATATATTATCAACCGGATTGGGGAAAATATTACAATTATTCGATTCCATTATTTCCACAGAAGTTGTTGTACCATAATAACATTGTGTGTATTTTGAATTTCGATATATAAGTTCGTTATTTTGAGTATAACATAATAATTCCGTTGCTCTACTATTATAAAGCATATAATAAGGAGGCTGCAACAAACCTTGTAAACTGCCAATATTTTCTATAATTGTATCACGTGTCCAAATACCGTCTGCAATTATCAAACGTTTTTTTAATTCATTGTTTATTAACACCGAATCACTTTGCTTAATATGTAAATACCCCGTTATGGAGTGTGCATATTCAAACGTATCGCCTTGTTCCAACGAAAAATCGTATAAAAGGGTTTCTCCTCCGTCGCTCTGCCCATTCCAAAATGGAACAAAATATGTTTTTTGATTTTCTTCTCGCATTAAACCACTAAGATAACGTTTTGTATGGTGCTCATCGTTGTAACGAAAAAGTTTTTTATACGTTTTTCCATTAAAAACAGTATCTCCATCAAAAAAATAATACTCAGTTGAAATATAGCCATCACAACACCAATAAGATAATATACTCCAAGTAGCATTGTCGTTAACAATCGTATTTGTTGTTTGAGCATTTACCTGCAAAACTAAACAACATACGAAACTAATACATAAAATTTTTGTTTTCATAAATACCTTCTTATTTTGTCAATATCATTTGTTTTGTTTCGCTTGCTGTGCCATCGCCAAGCAACACGTAGCTGTAAATACCTGCCGAAAGTGTGCGGGCTTCTATTGAAATTTCAACGTTTCCACGTTCTACAATAGTTATACATTGCACTTGCACACCTTGCATATTGTAAACGCACAATTGCACTTTTTGAATGTTTTGTGGCACAAAGCATTTTACCGTTGTTCGTTCGTTAAATGGGTTTGGTGCATTTTGGTAGAGTTTTAAAGTTTCGGCATTTGCAGCATCAGAAAGATACATATTTTGTGTAGCTGTGATTTCGCCGGATTTTAGTGCATTGCTTGCAGTTTCTTTACCTTCAAGTTTTTGTTGCAATGTTGCAATCGTTTTTTGTTGGTCTTTCAATGCTTCTATAATTACGGGAATCAAGGCAACATAATTTACCGAATAATACCCTGCCGAATCTTGACTTACCAATTCCGGAAAAACCTCTTTTAGCTCTTGTGCTAAATAGCCGTATTCAAAAAATTGAGTTGTATCTCTTTTCTCTCGTACTGCTCCATTTTCTGTTTCAAAACTTGGCACAGTTGTTTTTGTGTACGATTTTCCTTGCAGTTTATACAATTTTTCGGCTTCGTTTTCCAAATCTTTTATATTACTTTTTAATCGTTCATCGGAACTGTATAGCGTTGACACCACCCGTATAGTTCCATTGACATCTAATTTATAATCCGGGTCTCTATCTATGCCTACATTCCCATTATCGCTAAGAACTAAATAACCTTTTCTTACAAGTGCGCTATTTGCAACTCCGTCTCCAAATGTTTCCATTTGAATACCATTTGCAAAACTGATTAAACAAGCATGCCCTCCTATTATTCTACGATTGGTGGTATTAGTAGCATAATCCCACGCTGCATTTTTTCCTATATATTTGGTACTTCCATTGTGAAACGTCCAAATATCTCCTATTTGAAATATTTCTCTGGGGGTTGTTGTATTAATCCCTACGCTGCCGTTCATTACAACTACTTTTCCTCCGGTAAAATAACCGGCGTAACGAGTTGCTTCTGTCGAACCTGAAACGGTAGAATACAAACCATACATAGTTCTTGCTGATGAAGTTCCTGTTGTTTTTGCAGATAGATAGGCTCCATATACTTCTCCACTGTAACTTGTATTTAAATTATTGTCGGAGTAAACTCCATATACATTGCCACTATACCAATTACCTGCACCTGCACTATTGTTTGTATAAATTCCAAACGTATTACCGGTAGTGTAAACATTAGTTTGAGAAACTCCCGTATTTTTTAAATACACACTATACAGTGTTGCACTTTGCATAAGCAATTTTGCGTCGGTATTGGGTGATGTACCAATAGCTGCATTTCCGGTGTTGACTACTTTCATTTGTGCAAACCCTATGCTTGCTACAAATACTAAATTTGTTAAAATTAAAAATCTTTTCATAATACTGTGTTTTTTATTGTTTTTTAAAATTGTTTTTTGTTCTAAAATTTATTTTTATTTGTCCCTTTAAATTTTACATACGCACATAAAAAAAGGCGGGGACTTTGACTTTATTTGCAACTGAGGTCTCGACTACCTTAACAACCAAATAATAAATAAACCCCACGCCAAACGGCATGAGCGTTTTATTTTGGTTGTTAATTGAAATTGTCGATGTTTCAGTTGCGAGCTAACGCTTTTTCCCAAAATGCACGTAAAATAATTACGCTTTTCTATTCATAGGCAGGTGGTTTTAATTGTTTTATTTCCCGTTTACCCAAAAGGTTCAACAAAGTTAATTGTGCAAATATACGATTTTTTTTAGAATATACAAGAATAAATCAGCATATATCTGTTCAACCTCGTCTCCTATTCCCTCGTTTTTCTAATTCCTCGTCAACTTGTTTTTCTCACGCGAGCAGAGGTAACCAAATGGAGGCTCTATTTTTCAACTTTCACTACTTTTCCTTTATGATAATAAATAACCTTAATTGGCTCATAATTCAAATAATATATAACAGAACTATCAACTTCTCGACCTAAATCTTTAATTTTCCATGCGATAGTGTTGATATTCGTTGTTGATATGAGTGTGTCATTTTTAAACAAACTTCGTTCAACAAGAACCGTTGTATCTGTTTCGTTATTATATGCAGTCATATATTCATACCCCCAACCTTCCTGCTTTTTATTAACATAACTTTGTTCCCATTCCAACGAATTGTATTGCGAATAATATTTTGCCGTACCGGTTCCCGAACTCCCAAAATTTTCGTAATATAAAGTATCACCATTTTCATATAATACTAAATAATTGTTGATATACGCGCCTGTACTATCATTTTCCGAATAAATATGCAAAGCTCCGGAAGAATAAAACTTGTATTGACAACCCACAAGCACATTGTTGCAATAGTTATGAATTAAGACAGGAATAGTATCTCCTTGTGCATATTCGATAAATTTTCCATTGAGGCGTTCATGCCCTGAATTATCGTAATTTCGTTCTTCATCAAGATACCAAGCAGGATATTTTTTATAAAAAAGCCATTTGCCCGTTTTATACCCATTAGTATATCTGCCTTCTTCAAAATAAGATTTATCCTCATTATATACTCTGAAATATCCGTCCAATCGAAATTTTTTATGAAAATAAGTTGTATCTCCATTGTTTGTATAAGCAAGAGAATCTATGGGATACATATAGGTTGAATCCGAATAAAGAATTATTTTATATGTAGTGTGTTCTGCCGCTTGTTCTTTATGTTGCGTATTACAAGCGATACACAACAATAAATATAAAAAACAGGTAAATACGAAATTTATTTTCACGGGACTATATTTTAAAAAATATATTTTGTGAATTTATTTTTCTCCCCTTCACGCGGAGTATAATGGAGTTGTTTCCCTCATTCCCTCGTCAACTTGTTAACTCGTCAACTAAAAAACTAATTAAACAACCTCGTACTCTGATAAAATCCCGATTGCGGAGGAGCCGGTTTTAAGCGGAAAGAAATAAATATTTCATGATTTCCCCAACTATAGCCGGTAAGGTCGCTGATAGGGAAATCGTAGGAATAGCCCACGTACCATTGTTCTTTGAGAATAATACCGGCAAGAAACGCCGCTGCTTCGTTTATACGATAAGTGCCACCCAACCAAAAACGGTTGTTTATGTAGAAATTCATATTGGCATCGGCTTGGGTTTTGTTGCTGCCATTTTTTACCCAAATAGTGGGAACTGCATACAGGTTTGAATTTATATTCCATTTATATTGTCCATAAAAATAGAAGTGTTGCGGGTGGTCGGCAAGGGTGGCATAGCGGAGCGATTGCTGCACGTGGGTAACCGAAAGTCCCAGCGACAAATTACCGGTTAACAATTGCATACCAACATCAATAGTGGGGCGAATATCTCTTTGCAAATCAAAAATTCCTTCGGGGTCGGTTATTTCTTTATTTTGATATTCCAACGAAGCGCCATCGAGCGAAGAATAAATAATTCCACCTCCAAGACCGGGAGTCCATATAGTTTTTTCGGAAAATTTCACTGAATAGGAATATAAGGCTTTTGCATGTACAAAATGCTGAAAACCAAGCATATCATTGATTGCAAAAAAACCCCAACTACCCATGCGTTTGGTTGCCGCATCGAAAGCGAGCGTTTGTGTAAACGGACTGCCCTCGAACCCAACCCACTGCTTGCGAGCGAGCAAAGTACCCCGTATAGTTCCCGTAGCCCCCGCATACGCCGGATTGAACGACAATTCATTGAACATATAATTGGTTTGCTGAATATCGTTTTGGGCAAGCAGCGTACAAGGTGCAAGGCAGGCAAACGAAATTAAAAGGAGTATATATTTTTTCATGTGTTTATTTTTGTATTCGTAGATATTCGATTGATATTCGATTGATATTCGTTGTTATTTGTTGATTTGGTTATTTGGTTATTTGTTGATATTCATTGATATTCATTGTCTTGTGTCTTAAATTCCTCAATTATTCAGTTATTTAATATCGTCCGGCACAAGCTGTTGATTTTTGCGCAATATACGCAACGCTTCATTTACCGAAATTCGTTCATAATTATCGTAGGCAAGTATCATGGAGTTGTAACCGAGTTTATCAACTTTTTGCTTCATGGCTTCGGCTTCTTCAAAGGTTGTAAACCGTCCGGCTAAGTAGCGGTAATAGCCATCGGCAAATTGCGAGCAATAGGCATCTTGTTTTGGAAATGCTTCGCGGAATTTTGCAAAACCGGCATCGGTACACGCGGTGCGCGAAGAATTTAATTGCAAACGGAAATAAACGCCGGTGGCAACAACCGGAACCATAGTAACTCCACTGATGCGATTTACCATATTCTGGTGGAATATAGCTTTTGCACCCAATTGCAATTCATCGAAATTCACAATATTGAAGGTTGTGCGGCGATTTGCCTGATGCTCATCTTCATTTTTGGCATGCTGATACACCATAGCTGTTTTGCCCCAGCCTTGCCAAACAAGTCTGTCCGGAGAAATTCCTTGCGATATTAAATAATCAACCACCGATTTTGCACGATTGTTTGAAAGCACACGATTGTATTCACCCGAAGCTCGCTCGTCGGTGTGAGAATTGATTTGAATGGCAATTTCAGGATTTGCCTTCAAAAGTGCCACAATTTTATCGAGTTCCACGATTGATGCGGGACGCAAATCGTATTTATCCAAATCGTAATAAATGTTTTCGATTTTATATTCTTTATTTTTAATCATTTCTTCGAGCACAAAATTTATATCGTAGCCGTGCGTTGAATCTATCATCATATCTTTATTTATGCCAAGTGTAGAAACATATTTATATTCGGGGACGGTAACAAAATAACCACTTTTGAACGCTTTTATTTGATACTCATTATTCGGCTCCATGTGCAAATATGTGTATCTACCCTGTTCGTCGGTAATCAACGTATCGGAAATTTCTTTTGCAAGATTTTGAATCACTACAATTGCATTTTTCAAAGGTTTATAATCTTTATCAACCACTGTTCCGCTTGCTTCGAGTTTTACGGCATGGAAGTGGAAATAATACAAATCGTCGCCACCCACACCGCCAATGCGGTTCGATGCAAGCACGCCGCTAATTTCACTCAACGGAGTATATGAAAAATCGTCGGCACTTGAATTGAACGGTTCACCAATATTGACCGGAGCGGCAAATCCTGCATCGGTTTTTGCTGCAAAATATATATCAAATCCGCCAAAACCAAGAAGTCCGTTCGATGAATAATACAAGCCTTTGCCGTCAACATAGCTCGGAAACATTTCGTCGTAAATCGTATTTACTCCGCCTCCGACAAGCACAGGTTTGCTCCATTTATTTGAAACAGTGTCGAGCGTTGTTGTCCAAATATCAATACCGCCTTTGCCCAAGGGATTGTTCGACGCAAAGTACATAGTTGTACCGTCTGCCGTCAAAGTTGGGTGTCCGCTGCTGTAATCGGTTGAAAAATGTTGGAACCGTTCGGGGAACGACCACGTATTGCTGCCGGCATTGAACGACGAAGTGTAAATATTGCAATTTCGTTGCACACCGGTTCGTCCGTTGCATTGCATTACGTAGGCTATATTGCGGCGTTTGTCGTAGGCAAACGAACCATCGTTGAAATTAGTATTGATACCTTCCATTTTTCGGGGAGCTTGCCACACACCAGCCTGTTCGTTGAATTTTGTTTCGTACAAATCCTCAAAACCTTCGCCGGTAACGGTATATATTATAGTGCTATCGCCCGAAAACCGTGACGAAGAGAATACAAGTTTTTCGCCCCACCGCGCTGGTGCAAATTCGTTATAAACAGTATTAAGTTCTTGAATATTACGTATTTGCCAATTGTTTGGAACTTTTTTTACCGTGTCGGCAAAAATTGCCGAACTAAGTTTTTGACGCGCAAACGCATCTTTGGAGTTTTTGGTCAACTGCGTTTTGTAGGCTTTTTGCGCCTGCTGATATTCGCCTGCCATTACAAGCACATCGCCAAAATGCCCGTACATTGTTTTTGTGGGGTCGTTGTAGCGCAAATCGGCAGCCATTTTATAGTGATTGAGTGCTTGCTGATATTTGAGCCCACGATAATACGCCTCAGCCATTCTAAAATGTATGTAACCTTGTGTTTTTTTCGATTTCTCGCCCTCAAGCGCTTTTTGATATAAACGAAGGGCTTCGTAATAATTTTTTTTGTCAAATGCTTTGTCAGCTTTTTTCAAATCTTGGGCAATCACACTACTGCACAAAATACTGCAAAAAAGTAGAGTTAAAAGTTTTATATATAATGGTTTCATAAATTTTAGGTGTTAGGGAATAGGTATTAGGGGTTAGTTTTCAGTTATTAATTATTGTCTTGTGTCTAAAAGTCTTGTGTCTAAAAGTCTAAAATCGTTAATTCCTAAGCAAAGTAAGCGCTCCTTTTACAACCTCGTCGTCAAAGGTTGTTATTATATAAAAATACGTTCCGGGCGAAGCCTCTACGCCGTTCACACGTCCGTCCCAGCCCTCGGTGCCTTCGTACATGGTTTGCCCCCAGCGATTGATTATAATTATATTTTTGAAAAAACCTCCTTCAATAAATATATCATTTATGCCATCACCATTAGGCGTAAACACATTGGGAATACTTATTTTATTACGTACGAGTATTGTTTTTGTTGCTACATCAACACAATTTTCGTGTTCAAAAGCGCTTAAAGTTACATCGTAACTTCCTTCGCGAGTAAACATGTGCGAAGTATTAAAGGTTGTTCTTTCGGGTGAATTGTCGCCGAAATCCCATATATAAAATGTTGGAAAACTGCTATTTGCCGCAGGTGTGCTGGTGTTTGTAAATAACAGTTCTTCAAACTTATTTATCTCATCTTTAACTGTTGTAAAGGAAGCTATTGGCATAGCATATACTTGAAAACTCGAATCTCTTATCAGGTCAAAATCACATCCACTAACAGAAACAGTAAAACGCACTTTATACGTTCCATACGGTAATGTTCGCGAAGGGTTTTGCTCTCGAATTTCGGTTCTGAAACCGGTATCAATATTTTCTAATTGCCATACCCAAGCAGTAATTGGGTGGCTCGATGCGGAAATATCAACAAATTCAACCGGTGTTTGACTACAAATAATTGGAGACTGCACGATAAAATCGGGGGTTGCCATGTGTGCATCAATCGGATTGGCTTTTACATAATGCGTGCACTCTTTGTCGTCTTTCAGTTCAAGCACCGGAATAAAGGTATCGCCATGGGTATACGTGTGGCGAACAGGAATTTCAACATCGGCAATAGAGGGTATATGTACATCGCCATCGCCAAACACCCAGCGTGCCGACACTGCTTTTTCAACTTCTTTAGCGGTAAATGTAACAGGGAATGGCACACATACTCTATTGGGCGCAGCAGTGGCTTTTCCTTTTGGTCCGTCAACAGTAATAAAGGGGTCGATAACACGAGTATCTACACAACCAAATTTATCGGTTACTTGCAAACTTACTGCAAATTCTCCCGGTTCTTCGTAAATATGTTGTGGATTCGGCATAGTCGATACAGGTGTTGCATCGCCAAAATTCCAAGCAACACTACTAATAGTAGTTGTAGATTCTGCCGAAGAAAATTGTATTGGTCGCGGCGGAGTAGGACATGCTAAATGATTTACATCTGCCGAAAAACGACTAACCGGACGGGAAATGCGTACGGTTTTGTAGGCAATATCGGTGCAACCGGGAGCTGTGGGATTAACATCTGTTCTTTCGGTTACCACCAAACGAATTGTAAGGGTTGTATCTTTTCCAAAATCTTCATACGTAAATACGGGCGGCACTTGCAATGCTATATTTCCGTTAGTAAGCGGTCCTATTTCGGGCGATTTATCGCCCAAATCCCATTTTGACGCTACACTATATGTAGAAGTAGATGATGAATTAACCAGTCGTACATTTTTATTATAACAATAATCGGCTCCGAGCGGAACTACCGTATCTGCCAATGCAATATTGGCTGTTACCCTACTCAAAATTGTTTGTATTGAACTTTGAAAAGAACACTCATGCTCATCGGTTACTTTCAGTGTTACCGATTTTGTTGCGGGGCTTGTATTTGTAAATGTATGACTTGGATTTTTTGAAGTTGTATCGTTTACTATCACATTACCGTTTATGTCCGTCCATTTGTACGTTCCATTGAAATTATTGGAAATTGTTATACTGTTGCCTGCTTCAAAAGTCCATTCCCACGATTTCAAACGAGCCGTAGCTTCTTGCGATACTGCATTGTCGGTAAACTTTATTGCCCGGAAAGCACATTCTCTTGGATTAACTATTGTTGCAGCATCAAATGTTGGATTTTTCCATATAGTGATTGGTACGGAAGCAGTCGTCCCCTGACACCCATACATATCGGTTACTCTAAGCCGCAGATTATATTTGCCTGCTTGGGGATATACGTAGGAAATTTTTTCCGTGTTACCCGTGTTGCCATCGCCAAAATTCCACAACCATTCACTCATCTTTCCTCCTACTTCGGTTGTTGAAATATCTTCGGCTTCGAGCGCTGTACCCAAGCATAATTCTTTGGCTGTTGTAATGTTCATACCGGGATTTACTTTTGTAACCACTATGGCACTCGTCCACGTATCCTTGCAACCGTCCGGTATATTTACCGTGTCGGTTTCGGTTGTCAAGGTTACAAGATAAGTTCCGTAATCTTTATAGGTAAACACCGGATTTATGTTTTCTTTACGTAAAATTTCGGAAATTACTACCACACCATTTTCTTTCAATTCCCATAAACGATGATTAGCAGGCGCACCTTTTTCGCCAATCGGGTGCCCTGTAAGTGTAGTGTTTTTAGCATTAGCTCCGGTTTTATCGCCAAAATCCCATGTGTATGTGCGCACTTCTTGCGACATATCAACGAACGTTGTAGGTCTACCTTTATCGCACATTGCAGGATAAGAGGTCTGGGCAATAATTCCAAATTTAGCCACCGGCGGCAGCACGGTTTGTGTCCACGTACTCTTTACCTCATCGGATTTACAGGCATAGTGATATGGCGTAAATGAAATGGTAAAATCGCCTACCTCATCTGCTCGTGAATCTCTGGGGTAATCCACAAAAGTTACATAACGGTCTTGTTTAAAAAGTCGTTCGTCGGCTTCATTATACCAATACCAGCGTAGCATAGTCCATTCGTTTGGAAGATTGGGGTCGGCATTGAATGTAACAATGCTGTTCTGAGGACCATAACAGATTACAGGGCTTGACGAAGTAAAATTTTTATACAACTCGGGGTCTATTTTTTTACCTATTTTGATACTGTCTTCTTTTACGTTTTTACACCCATAGATATCTTCTATGGCAAGTTTAACTTTATACACACCGGTATTGGTAAATGTATGAAGCGGATTTTGCATTGACGACATAGGGCTTCCATTTACAGTCCATGTCCATTTAGCAATAGTTCCATCGCTTGTGGCGTTGAATTGTACGGGAAATTTTCCATCGACCAAACAACCTAATTGATTGTTGGAAACAGTATCGAAATCAACTGTCGGTTGGTGAACTTCTACTGCTACCGGTGCGTTCGCATCTTTCCAACCGGTACACACAGCATCGCGCACTCGCAAACTCACAGTATATGTTCCCTTTCCGGGGAAGGTATAGGTGAGATTTTCATTCGTCCCCACTCTTGTACCGTTCACATACCATTCCCAACCGGTGATAGGCTGCCCATTGGTGCTCACAATTGTTGTGCTAAACGATACATTTTGGTTTTGATTAGCATCAAGACATAAATGTTTGTCGGCATTGGGCGAAATTTGCACTTCGGTTGGCGGTATTACCGTTACATCTTTTTCCACCGGCGCACTTTCACAGCCTATGGGATTTTTACTTATCAGTTTTACCTTGTATGTTCCCAGTGCGGGAAATGTGTAACGGAAAGTTGACGATGTTGACGCTTGTTGTTGCACACCATTAATAAACCATGTATGGGAGGTTCCGGAAGAAGTATTTGTAAATATACTTTCGGTACCAAGACAAACCTTATCAGGCGCTGTAAAATTGGTTGTAAAATCGGCAATATTTACCACTTCGGTTTTTGTAATACTATTCGTACAACCGTTAGCATCGGTAACGGTTAGTTTTACTGTTTTTTTCCCTTTTGTGGTATATTCATGCGGCATATTGGCAGCAGTTCCGGTAGAACCATCGCCGAAATCCCACAAAAAACTTCTTATGTTTCCGGGGGTTGTAGAGGAAAACATTATTGTAGCGGGCACATCGCAGGTTTCGACCGGATTTACCGTAAAATTGGGTTGTGGCAATGCATTCACTCTAATCAACGATGGTTGCGATAGGGTTGCCGTACAACCATTGGCATCGGTCATGGTTAAACTTATGGAATAGGTGTTCACAGTATTATATGTGTGCGCTATGGTTGCTGCCGTAGATTCTTGCACCATACCATCGCCAAAATTCCACTCCGATTTGACAATAGCCGACGATGCGGTACTTGTATTTCTAAAATTTACCGTAACCGGCACACAGCCCGACGTGGGCGAAGCAGTAAAACTTGGTTGCGGATTGGCATGTACAGATATATAATTTGTCATTGTTTTCACATTACTCCCCGATGCGTTGGTTGCCGTAAGCGTTACGGTGTACACTCCCGGTCGGGTGTAGGCTTTTGTAGGATTTTGCACTGTCGAAGCGGCGCTTCCATCGCCAAAATCCCACCGGTACGAAGTTGCCCCCGTTGACCTGTTGGTAAAATTCACTATCAACAATTCGCAACCACTTCGAGCTCCTACTACTTCAAAATTGGCTACCGGCGCTTGCGCATTGAGATGCAAAGCGCTGAATAGCAGCAAACTAACACCTATTATTTTTATAAAATAACTTTGTAAAATCATTTTCATATAGCACTATATATTTTGTGGACAATACCATTATCTGTTTGAAACGACTAAAATACACTATTTTTTCATACTTTGTGTTTTTTTTTCAAGTATTTTTGTTCACAAAAAATAAACCAATTATGAAAAAACTAAACTTATTAGCATTTTTCCTGTTAATTATGGCAAGCGCAACCGCGCAAAACCTCACTGCCACCGAAATCGTGCAACGTGCCGATAACAACCGCCGTGGAAAATCCTCAATGTCTGAAATCACAATGACCATCATTCGCCCCACTTGGACACGCGAAGTGGGCATAAAAGCATGGTCAATGGGAACGGATTTTTCGCTTACGCTTATTACATCGCCTGCAAGGGACAGAGGGCAAACATTCCTTAAACGTGGTCGCGACCTGTGGAATTGGCAGCCAAGCATCAACCGGATGATACGAATGTCATCGTCCGTTATGGGGCAATCGTGGATGGGCAGCGATTTTACGAACGACGATATGGTGCGCGAAAGTTCAATTGTAAATGATTACACGCACAAACTGCTCGGCAGAGAGCGAGTGCGCGAGTTTGACTGCTTCAAAATTGAACTTACGCCAAAAGAAAATTCTGCTGTGGTTTGGGGTAAAGTAATTACTTGGATTTCAGTAAACGATTTTGTTGAAATAAAAACGGAATTTTACGACGAGGACAATGTTTTGGTCAATACTTTCAATAGTTTTGATATAAAATCATTTGGCAATCGCCGTTTGGCAACTCGTATGGAAGTCATTCCTGCCGAAAGACCAAACCAAAAAACGGTTATGACGATTATAAATCAAGAATTTGATATTACTATTGACGAAAGTTTTTTTTCGCAGCAAAATATGAGGAGAGTGAGATAAGAGCCCCCTAAATCCCCCTCAAGGGGGACTTACAGAAGCAATGATTTTTTGATAGATTTAATTAACAATATAAAACCGTACCTTTCCGGTTCTCCCCCTTGAGGGGGAGTTAGAGGGGGCTTTTTATGAGACTAATTTGGAGAAACATCTGGCGAAACCGTCGCCGCACCATAATCACAATATCTTCAGTTTTCTTCGCAGTCTTTTTCTGTGTAGTCTATTCGAGTTACGAAAAAGGAATGTGGAACAGAATGATTGAAAACACGCTCAATACGCAGGCTGGACACATTCAAATACACGCACGAGGATTTTGGGACGACAAAGTGGTTGATAATTTTATGTTTATGGACTCGGCAACCATTGCCAAACTCGATAAAATTGACAATATCACAAACGTATCGCCACGATTAGAAACCTTTGCAATGGCATCGTTTGAAAACGCAAGCAAAGGAATTGCCGTTATTGGCGTTTCGCCCGAAAGAGAAAAGCAAAAATCGAATTTGCCAAATCGTCTTGTGCGTGGCGAATACCTTTCAGAAACCGACGACGGCATTCTTATCGGCGAGGGATTGAGCCGTTTCCTGCGGGCAGATGTGGGCGACACACTTGCACTTATCGGACAGGGATTTCACGGAGCAAGTGCCGCACAGTTGTTCGTTGTTCGCGGCATAGTGAGTTTGATGACCATAGAAATGGACAACTCAATTGCCTACATTACCCTGCCCGCAGCCCAACAATTCATTGATATGCCTGATGGGTACAGCGGTATTTTGATTTCTATTCAAAATAATAATCGTTTAGACCAAACGATTGCCGATGTGCGGGCGGTCGTAGGGGCGGAATACGATGTCCTCTCGTGGCATTTCACAATGCAACGCCTCTTGCAAACTTCCGAAAGCAACCGCGCATTCCTCATTCTGATAATGGGCATATTATATTTAATTGTCGGTTTCGGCATTTTGGGAACGGTTATTATGATGACCAACGAACGTACACGGGAATTTGCGGTAATGATTTCGCTCGGAATGTCGCGCACAAGATTAGCCGTGAGTGTTGCCTTTGAACTTTTCCTCAAAAGCCTTATGGGAACGGCTATTGCCATTATCGTAACCGTACCGATGACCTATTATTTTAATGTAAATCCGATACCGCTTTCAGGCGAATTGGCAGCAACGATGATACAATTTGGCATTGAACCGTTGATGCCTATGGCGTTTGAGGCGCAGATTTTCATCAATCAAGTAATTACTATACTTGTTATTTCGATGATTGCGGTAATGTATCCGGTGAGGAAGATTTTGAAATTGAATTTAAGTCAAAATAAATAAAAACGGAGGTAAAAGTGATTGAATATGGCATATTAATAGAAAGCGAACTTTTATCATTATTGGAATTGTATAAACAATTAAATTCCGATGATATTATTAGTGAGACTACTGCAAAGAATATTTGGAAAAATATTGAAAAACAAGACATTAAATATTTTATAGCCAAAGAGAACGGAAAAATAATTGCATCTTGCTATATCTGCATTATACCCAATCTTACACGAGATGGAAAATCAATAGGTTTTATTGAAAATGTAATTACAGATATAAAATACAGAAGAAAGGGTATTGGAAAAACTGTTATGGAAAATGCAATAAAATATGCAAAAGAAAAAAATTGTTATAAAGTATTATTGCAAAGCGGAAATAAGAGGAGCGATACACACCCGTTCTATGAATCAATAGGATTTGACGGTAAATCAAAAAAAGCATTCGAATTGAGGTTTTAATTTCTCTGCTTACTTTAATTTTAAAATCCCACAAAGAAACAAGAAATATGAAAAACATTTTAATTTTAAGTTGGAAAAACATCTGGCGCAACAAAGTCCGTTCTGCCGTAATAATCAGTGCCATCGCCATAGGCTTATTTTCGGGAACGTTCCTGTTAGCCTTTATGAACGGTTGGATTCTCGGCACGGTCGATAGCGATATTCGCACACAATACTCGCACATTCAGATACACAACACTGAATTTTTGGCAAACAATGATGTCGGGGCGTATTTTATGCGTGATGCGGTTTGTAGAGACGCAATGCATTGCGTCTCTACGGCAAACGATGCCAAAATCGCCTACCGCCTCAACCTCAACGGAATGCTCGCCTCCTCCCACAACGCCCTCGGCATAACCGCCAAAGGCGTATTTCCCAACGAAGAAATACAAGTAACCGATGTGTGGCAACATATTCCCGACACGATGGGCGTTTTCCTTACCGACGACAGCCGGATGCCGATTGTAATCAGCAGTCGCACAGCCGAAAAACTGCGTGTCCGCCTTCGCTCACGCATTGTTTTCACCTTTCAAGATGTAAACGGCGATATGCAAAGCCTCGCCTTTCGCGTGGGCGGAATTTACCACACCACCAACGCAATGTTCGATGAAGCAACGGTTTTTGTCCGCTACACCGACATTCTGCCCTACACCGCTTTGCCCGAAGGTGCGGTACACGAAACTGCCATTCTTTTTCCCAACCTCGAAATCGCCGACCATAAATTTCCACTAATTAAAGCACTATTTCCCGATTTCGAAGTCCGCGATTGGCGACAACTCAACCCCGCTCTTGCGATGTATTTTTCCTTTACCGAATTTATGGGGCTAATCATTCTCGGCATTTTCCTTTTTGCCCTCTCGTTCGGCATTATTAACACGATGCTGATGGCAGTTCTCGAACGCACGCGCGAACTCGGAATGTTGGGAGCAATCGGTATGAGCAAGCGAAATATTTTCAGTATGATAATGCTCGAAACTGTTTTTCTCACACTTGTTGGCGGTGTAATCGGCATTATTTTAGGCATTGCCGTCATTTTGCCAACAATGAAAACAGGCATAGATTTGAGTTTCTTTATGGCAGACCAATTTGAAGATTTCGGCTTTGGCTCAAAGGTTTATCCAGTTTTTGATATAAAAATGTTTACTGAAATAGTCGTCTTGGTATTAATTGCAGGAATAGTATCGGCAATTTATCCCGCACGAAAAGCATTGAAAATGAAACCATTAGATGCAATGAGAACATAGAACGCAAATGACGCAAATGACGCAAATCAACACAAATTATTATTTATAAATCAATACATTACGAAAAATCTAACAGTTATCTTTTGCGTAAATTTGCGCTTTTTGCGTCATTTGCGTTCTAAAAAACAAAAAATATGAACACACTAATTAAAACAACCAATCTAACAAAAATCTTCAACGAAACAGCCCAAGAAGTCCGTGCCGTTGACGGTGTAACGCTCAACATTTCCGCAGGCGAATTTACCGCCATTGTCGGACCATCGGGTTCAGGAAAAACCACGCTCTTAAACCTCATTGGCGGATTAGACACGCCCACTTCGGGCAATCTTTATGTCGAAGGAAAGGACATTTCAACACTCAAAGAACGAGAAATGACCGCCTTTCGCCTGCACCACATAGGCTTTGTATTTCAGGCGTACAACCTCATTCCCGTACTCACGGCAAAAGAAAATGTATCTTTTGTAATGGAACTGCAAGGCAAGCCGAAAGCCGAAATTGAAAAGCGAGCCGTCGAACTTTTGCAGTCCGTTGGTTTGGGCGACCGAATGGACAGCCGACCTGCCAAACTTTCGGGCGGAATGCAACAACGAGTAGCCGTAGCCCGAGCCCTCGCCTCTACGCCAAAGTTCGTGCTTGCCGACGAGCCAACGGCAAATCTCGACAGCAAATCAGCCGAAAACCTGCTCGACATTATGGAAAAACTCAACCAACAAGAAGGCGTTACTTTCGTCTTTTCCACCCAC
>WQTX01000044.1 GCA_009786075.1 Bacteroidota bacterium
ANNANTGACTTATCCGAAATCGGGTATGATGCGGAATGGCACTGTTTACAAGGTATCGACTTTGGTTTCCCGCAAAGGCGTGAACGCATCTTTATTATTGCCTACCCCTGTGGCAACCGATTGCGATGTAGCGTATTCCAACCACTCGAAACTTTTGAGTTATCTCGCAAGTGGACACCAACAGAGGCTTATTTACGTGTGTCAAGCAGCCGGGCTAACTCGTACCGAGATATTACAACTATACCAAGAAGTGCTTTCGTTCACAACTTCGGACGCGAAATACACGCATTTGGAAACGCAGTTATGCCTGTTATAGTTGAGTATCTTTTTAGATGTATTTTAACTGATTTACAACAATTTAATAATTAATAGTATGGAATTACAAGAATTTTTAGAAAAGTTTTTGAACGATGAGACAAAAAAAGAAGCTAAAAGAAGAAATTTAAGTTTGTATTATTTCTTTGAATTTGCGATTAAAAACTTCACTGATAAAATTTGCGAAAAGCAGAGAATAAAATGTGCAGGAAAATACCGTGATAGTGAATGGACAAATTTTGAAAATTTTAATATGAGATTGTACAATGAAATAGCGTACGATTCTGAACAACATAAAATCGAAGATTTATGAAAACACTACACCTAACACTTAGCAAAAAGCCGTTTGAAGTAATGATTACCGGCGAAAAAAAGGTTGAATTTCGCAAAACAAGCGAATGGATTAAAAATAGACTGCTCGATAAAAACGGTAATCAAAAAGCATACGATGTAATAAAATTCACAAACGGCTACGGAAATGACAAACCATATTTTGTTGCGGAATACAATAGTTTTATAATCAATATACGCACTAAAACCATTGAATATTCAAACGGTTTGAATATAACTGCCGAATATGGCGATATTGAAATTTATCTTGGCGATATAATCGAAAAAGGAAATATTTAAAAATAACGCCCGAAATTTTGTGTTTCGGGCGTTTTTGTTTTTAAATTCTCTTTAAATCCCATTTAAACATCAATAATTACAAACCATCCACTCCACCTGCCTACGCCGCTTATCAATCACTTTGCTTGCAGTAATAGTCCGTTCCACAGCATGAATTTTCCAACCGTGCGCATCAACATACTTTTGAATTAAATCGCATGGATACATCGTAAGCATAAATTTACCTTTCAAAGTAGCGCACAGTTCCAGCAACTCAACCATATTTTGCTCATTGAACATACCGCCGTAATGCCCCATATCAGAATAAATATACGGCGGGTCTATGAAGTGAAAGGCGTGTTCACAGTCAAAACGTTTAATCACTTTTAGTGCATCATCGCACTCTATTGTAATGTGTTCGAGACGGTCGCGCAGCCATTCGGCAAAGTTGTCTTTGGCATTGCGCATTTGTATCGCTTTTTGTCCCTTCTTGCGGTCGTATCCGAAACTTTCGCCAAGCATTGAGGCAAACGATGTTTTTGCACTATACCACACCGCCCACGCTCGTTGCACCGGATTAAAGAAAACAGGGTGTTTGTACACATAGTTGGAATGCTCGTGCATGGCACGAGCATGAATTGACATGTCAATTTCGATTTTTAAAGCCTCAAAATTGAGTTTACACACCCGATAGAAATTGATTAACTCGCCGTTTAAGTCATTGATTACTTCAACTTTCGACGGCTGCTTTGCGAACAACACGGCTGCGCCACCGGCAAACGCTTCGGTGTACACAATATGTTCGGGAATAAGCGGCAAAATGTGTTTCAACATTGTTTGCTTACCGCCGTAATAGGTTATTGGTGTTTTTAGATTAAATTTTCCTGTCATTTTATTTTGTTTTAAATTATTTGTACTTTTGTATCGCTTATCAGGCATATTATATAAAATAAGGTGCGAACACACCGCCCAAAGGCTCATAGCCTTCGGCTTGGTGTGTTCGCACCTTAATCGTTTTTCGGTATGCCTGATAACTAACCGAATAGTGAAGTCGGAGGCTTTTTTACAACTCCACCAACTCCACTCCGTTAAATGTTTCAACGCCATTTTCGTCAGCACTCACAAAATATGTTGCAAATGCTTTTTCCGTAGCCTCTGCCAATGTTGCTTCCGTAAATTCCGCATCGGGAATTTCAACATGAACGATTTTAACGGCTGATTGTGGATTTCTCCATGCTTTGTATGGAACAAATGCCATGTCCGGAGTTGCCAATTCTTTTTCGTTGGCAAAAGCGCGCACTACAACGGTTAATTTGAACATACGAATGTTCATCACTTCTTTTAAATCCTCAAAGCTAACGCCTTGTTGCATTTTTCGTTGCAATTCGTGGTTTACTTCTTGGTTTTGAACTATTCTGTATTCCAATGGAATAATACAACTTGGAAATTCATTACCTCTGTTGTCGAACACTTTTTTGTTGATTTTAATTACTTGTTTTTTCATTTTGAAAATATTTAAAGATTAATAATTACGTTTTTGTTGTTATAAAGGTTGTAACGTTCCTAATTCAATACCGTAAAAATCGCCGTTGGCATCTCTCATTTTAAATTTAAGTTTACCGGCTTCTACGTATAATGAACCTTGATTGTTGTTAAAATTATTGTCGGGTGTTTCCGACATTTCAGCAATAAATGGTGCTTCACTTCTTACGGCACTCTCGGCATTATTGTAACCCGTTCCGAAAATTGTAAGAAGCTGCCGCATATATCCATAATTGCTGTCATACGCGCTGAAATAAGAATAATCTTTTGAAAAATAGTTGTATTGCACACTTTGGTTATTTTCGTTATCATATCCAGAAAAATATGCATAATCATCACAAAAATAAAAGCGATTATAAAAGCCATAACCTTGCGCATATCCTGTCGCATAAAATGCGTAATCATTAACTGCCATGCGAGTACTTGAACCGTAATTATCTTTCCAACCTCGCACTTCAAATCTATCTTTATTAAAGTCTAAGATTTCCCACGTACTACCATTTTCAAAGTGAGAGTATTGTATTCCGCCATCGGTAGTTACTTTAAAATATGTTTGCCAATTGTCATTCTGCGTTGCACTTACTGTTATGCCGTTGTTGTCGCCTTTAAAAATTGCGCCTGAGTTATTACTTCCGTATGGCAAATGTCCAAATTGAAAATAACCATTATTTACGCTAAATAATGTGTAAAAATATGGATTGTAGAAATTACTGTAGTTATTGTCAAAGCCTGTCGCACTTATATGGTTATCGCTTGCGAAAAACCGTGAGAATGTATTTGGATAACTCATACCTGAATTATACACGTAACTGTCAAAACGCATACTGTATTTATCTATCGAAAGTCTGTCGTATGTATACGGATAGTACATTCCCGTTTCGTAAATATAACCACTAAATGACGTTTCATTTTTGTTTGTTCTAAAACCTGTTATTGTATAACAGTTGTTATCATAATTTAATTTTTGAAGCATCTGAAAGTAAAATTCCTCTTCGGTAGCTTTAAAAACAGTTCCTTGCCAATGCCAGCCGCCCATATCTTTTACTTGTTGGTATTCAAAACCTTGCCAATTATATTGCGGTGATGCTACAACATCTAATACACTGTAAGGATTGCCTGACGGAGTTATATAATCATAATATATTCCGTCATACTCCGAAACACTCCAATATTCGTAATTATTTGTACCTTTTGCTCTGTGATTACCGTTGTGAAATTCAGCCGTATAATAGTAATTTCCGGTTGAGCTGTCGCAATAACCAAAAGCAGCACGACCATTATACACTTCCATCATATTGAAAGTATTGCCGGTGTTGCCATCAAGACCTTGCGCAACCAAATAATTTTGTTGCACTTCCAAAGGTTTAAAACACAATGGTTGTGAAACATCGTAATTTTGCTGGTACGTAGAGGCAATAGTAAATCTTCCATTAGCGACTTCTAACATATTAAATGCCCAATAATCTTCATATCCCCAATGCGTGTTTTTTACGGCAGTAGTTGCAGAAATATATCCTCCATCAACACTTAAAATACTGTATTGATTTCCATTCGGGTACATTTTTCTCACATCAAGATTTCCGTCTTCGGCATAGAAATAATCGAAACTCGTTTGACCGTATGAATTTTTATATGTTTTAGAAGCGCGTAAATAACCGTCTTCAACATTAAATATACTATAGTCGTCAGCATATTGATAACCACCATACGTGTAAGGAATTTCCTTTCGCAACGAAAGATTACCGTCTTTACTTGCTTTAAAATATGACGTTGTGCGTCCAGAACCGCCGCCATATTCATACACATTTCTAAATTCAGTTGAGCCGTTTTGAACTCTAAAAATATCCCAAATATTACCATTATTCATGGTATAATTCAGAGACATTCCGGCATTTTGAACGTTAAAAATAGGCACGGCACTACCATAACTATCTTTTCGACTTAAAGTGAAGTTTCCCGGCGTTGCATCAAACCATTTTCTATATGACGCTCCCCAATAACCGTCGAACCATTTTGTGAAACTTTCAGGATTTTCGAGTTCCAAAGTGCCGTACTTAGCAATAACATGTCCGCTACCTTCGGGGAATTTCGATTTTACCGCATTTATATCATTCGTCAAATCTTTTTCCAACTCCCCAAGCGCATCGTTCACATTGCCCCACAATATAGAAATATTGCCATGCACTTCGTTAATTGCCGGAACAACTTCTTTGCTTGCGGTTTTGAGCGCGTTGTCCTGTTTATCCTGTTTTCCGGCAACCGCGCCAACAAAAAACAAAATAATATCATTGAACAACGAACCCACGCGCTGTGCTGTGTTCTTACCTGTTTGCGTTTCGTCGCGAACGCCTTGCGCTCGTGTGATTAGGTCTTGCGATGTTGCCATTTTTAAAATATGTCTATGATGTCGTTAATACAACCGTAACTTAACACATTTGATATACCATGTATCTCTTGATTTGTAGATATAGTAACAACGCCGGACGTTGATACCGTTGCAAATATTGGCATCTGGATTCTACTTGTATTAACTCCCCCATAATCAAGACCATACACCTTTAATTTTTGTGCTTTTACAGGTCTAATTCCTGCGGGCAATGTGAATATTGTGTAAGTAGTGCCAGCTAAAGGATACCCCACGCTTAGTTTTCTCATATACACCCCCCATACCTCTATTTTTCCGTTTTGAATTCTTGCTTGAGGAACTTGGTCGGTCAAATTTGTTAGTTCCTGATAATTGCTGCCCATTACGACATTTTGCCACGATGTATCTGCCGGTATAATAGGATTAACTCGCTCCAAACTCGAAATAAGCACCCCACCATTTGCACTTGTAGCCTGCGCAACAGCAACACGTGTAAAATACGCCGGAATTGCCAATCCGTTTTTATAAATAGCATTTTCCGAAGTTTCAACTATTCTAAAATACCCGCCGGAAACGCCGCCGCTTGCAAACGGTAAAACTTCGCCGTTGTAGATTATTGCCCCATCGGTGTATATGCCGCTTGGCAGTTGCTGAACCACACCGTGCAATATGCAGTTGCCATACGAACGCGCCAATGCCTCGAACGCAATTTTATTTGTTTCTTGCAAAAATCTGAGCGTTTTTGCTGTTACCGGAAAACCGTTGTCCTCTAAATCAATTCTATTCATATCTGTAAATTTTAATAAGTTTGTATTCTAAATCTGAAACCGGGCAAAGTAAACAGTTGCGCAAAACGCACTATTTCGTCGTGAAAAACGGCATCGACCGCAAGCGGAACCATTATGATAAAATCGTCAATCACTGTTTTTGCATCAATGTAAAAGTCAAGATAAAGCGTATCGTCAATATATTGCCGTTTAATGCTTGTTAAATCGGTAATTGCGCCCAAATAAAACGGTATATGCACAATTTCTGTTTCCGATAAATACACCGTTTCGTCAATATACACATCAGAATTTACAACGTAAATTGCGGTTCCTGTTTCAAAACGAATATTAAGCGCGCGTTCTAAATTTCCTTTGCTTGTATCGTATCGTAAAATAAAAATCGTTTCAGTCCTGTTGGCAATAAAGTATCGGTAAATAGTCCATAAAGGCGCAGTGGTTGCTTTCAAAAAAGCAAAAAGCAATTTCTTTCGCAATAAAATCGGCGAAAGCTGCGCATTAAATTTGTCCCAATTAACCTCAAATGATTTCATATTCTACCAATAAATCGTTATCAATGTCTATTTTTAAAGCACCGGTAAACGGTTTGTATTTGTCGATAAATTGCGTAAGCGTGCCGCCTGCCGGTGCTGCCTGCGCCACTTGCACGGTTGCAACTTTCACGCCCGGCAATCGCATAAGTTCCTGTTCCAAAAGCGAAGGGAAAAACGAGCCGTTAAACACAAGATTGTTTAAATGCGCCACAATCGCATCGGGAACGGTAACGCCCGCACCAAACAATCGCTCTCCGTTGTTGTTAAAAACAAGCCCATCGTGGCGAATAATTATAGACAACCACAATCTATCAGGCTCGCCGGTTATAATGCTTGTACGCACACCGGCATCGGCTTTTTCGTTCATATATGCCGTAAATGCCGCCAATTCGTCGGAATTAAGCCATGTATCGGATTTTGCAACTTTTATCTGCAATGTTGGTTTTTCGGCAAATTCCATAACTTCAACGGCTGCTTTCGTTATTATTCGTTCGGCAGCAATATCTTCCGGCGACAATCCGGTATTATCGTATTCGGCAATATCTTCGCGCAATTCGCGTCCAAATTGAAAATTAAGCGCAGTTTGCCTGTACCAACCAACGGTGTGATTGCGTTGTGTTCGCACAATTTCGTTAACCTCTTCCCTGTATTGGTCAAAAAGTGTTTCGAGCAACCAAATTTTGTCAGCGTGCAAATAAAACCATATACTCTCAACGCTCACGTGTGAAAATTGGTCGTTAAAGGTTTTATTTTCCTCAACCGGAGCCAAACCATACGCATCAATAATATCGCCGTTTGTAACGAAATCGTCGGTAATTTCTCGCTTTATTTCTTGTATTTCTCGTGCCATATTAGTTAAAAATTATATAGAATGTGTTGTCAAAAACCCTTCCTATTATATCGTTATTGCTCAGTGCAGTTGCGGGTTTTAAATTTCCATTTACATAGTACATCGCAACATTTCTATTCACAATCGCCGGAACTCGCAACACTTCGCCAACAGCCAACTCGTCGGTTATGCTTTTACCGTTCATTTGCGCAATTGCAAACGCAGCTTCGACAGAGCCGCACTGTTGCACGGCAATGTCGAATATGCTTTGGCTGTTGAGTACTGTTACTTGCATTATATTGATTTATAGGGCACATTAATCCACATAGTTAATTTGCGTTTAAGCAATCTAAAAATGATATATAAAAGTATTGCCGTTACGAGCCACCAAAAGGCATCTATTTGGAATTGCTGAAATTTTGATAGCTGCTTTTCAACTGTTTTTTCTTTCTCTACGATTATTTCTTTGTTGATATACAAACTGTCGGTTTTTATTAGTGTGTCAACTTTTATTCTATCACGATAGCGAATTTTCCAACGGTCGCAAAAAACAGTATCGCCGACGGTGCGAATTATTGTGCTGTCTTGCACATACACAAAAATACTGTCTATCATTTTGCTTACTTCGGCAGAACGTTCGGTGCGTTCGTGGTTTGTTGTGCTTGCTATTTTTGTGGTTTTGCAACTTGCAAAAAGCAAAGCAATAGCTGCTATTAGTACGATTTTTGTTTTCATGATTTTGTGCGTGTTATGGTTTTTACATTTTTAAGTTTTTCGTTCAACTCCTCAATTTCTTTGCGGAAACCCTCGTTTTCATGAGTTAGTTTGTCTATTTTTATTTGCATTTTTTCTTGATTGTCGAGCAGTCGGGCATTGGTATTGCGCAATTCAACGAGTTCGGCAAGCTGCTCGTTGTTTTTTTTCACAAGCATATCAATCGACTTTTGCATATCGTGCAAAAAATCGTTGTTCGACTTTTTACGTCCAACAATCCACGATGCAAGCGCAGTAATCGGATTTAATGCAAATCCTAATATTCCTAACCAGAGTTCCATTGTTTACAGTTATTTTAAATCAATACTAAATTGCAATAATGTGTCGCCAACAGTTACTTTTGCATTTGAGTAACCGCCAGATTTCAATTCAATTTCAAGGTCATTTTCAAAAATTTGTTTTGTCATTTCCGGTGCTTTCAAATAATTATCTATACCAAACCCCAATGTTGGAAATTCCTTAAATTCGCCTTTTTGCGCCTGAATAATTAAGTTCATATTTTGATAGTCGGTATTTCCAATAACCAAACCGCTTGTGATTAATCCGTTCGCATCGCGTTTTACCTGTACTTGCAAATCGCCGGTTACTCTATCTAACAATATGCCTCTCATTGTTTTATTTTGGTGTTTTCAAGCTCTGCTTTTGAGGTGTTTGTGAATACAAGCGTGTTGTTTGGCGGTGTTGCTGATGTTGCCGGAGTGGTAGAAACCGGTGTTGCGGCAACACCTTCGGGATATGGTATGTATGCGTGCTGATGTGTTTTCAATTTGTCCTCCAACCGGTTTATTTTTTCGAGAATAGCTCCCAGCTTTACCAAACCGTCAAGCGTTCCATTATTGAATACAAAACCGTCTTTATTAATCAAAAGCGTTTGTTCCCCTATTTTCAATTTCACTTTATCAACTTCGGAACAGCGAAGTACAACAAATTCGGATTTTAAGTTTTCGATAACACCAACAATCACATTGCTCCCGGCTTTCGGGTAAATGGTTACAAAACTTTGCAAATCGTCGTCAATGGCATTCAATCGGCAGTCGAGCAGTGTAGGAGCATCTTCGCGTTCCACATTACAAATCGTTTCCCGCACATTGGTTGCAACTCCTACAAACGTTTGCCTAATCTGCACTTTTTTAGCCGATTTATTAATTGCCAATATTACAGCCTGCTCAAACGTTGCCATACCTACTTTAAAACCGCTTTAAATTTTGATTTATGCCATTATCTCGCAGAAAACTATATCTTATACGATAAATTATTTTGACGGCTAAAACCGCCATTTCCAAACGATATTGTTGTACTCTCAATCAAATACGTTCCTTCCCTATATTCGTTGTCGGGTTCGCTCCGGTCAATTACCGTAAGCGCATCGCCGGCGCGTGTAAATGGTAAACCATATCCGGTAATGCTTCCCTTATAACCATCGAAAACTCTCACATTGTGATGGTTTTCGGCAATCTTGCGCAATTCAGCCTCAGGGTAATCGGTACCTAAGTTTATTTGTATTACATTAACATTTCTTCCCTTTTCGCCAACTGCAACCGTTGTAACTTTCCCGTTCTTATTTTTCGATGCTACTTCTACACGCAGTCTAACGTCCTCTTTACGTTTGAATTTTAAATCATTTTGCTTTACATTTCTGCCAATGACGTATGTGTGCCGTTGTGTTTTTTCGGTGTAAGTATATGCCAAACCAACACGAAGCGTTTTATTTTCAAGATTGAGTGTGCTATACATCATTAATGTAGAAGCTAAATCTTGCAGTACTTCAAATGTAGAAGCATTGTCTATAATGTATTTACCAACAAGCACATCATCGCAAATTGGCGTTATTCCGGTTCCTTCTAAAATATCTACCAACACTGTTTTCAGTTTAGTTCCAGCCGGGTACGATTTTATAAAATTATTTTTTCGTAGAAAATACATATCTTCGCACTGTATGGTAAGCGGAACATCGCTGTCTATTTCGGAAATATAGCCCGAAAATTCCAGGTTGTACTCGCCGTTGTAACCGGCTTCGATAGTTACGCGGTCGCCAACTTTAAACTGCTGTAAAATTGCGACACCTTCCTGCAAAGCATATTTTTTCGGAATGGTAATACTTGCGGTTGTACCAACTTCGGTTACGCTATCGCTGACCGAAAATTCCGATACGCTGTTGAGTTGCACATTGCCCAGCGTTACGCGGGCATTCAAGTTCAAAAATGCTAACATAGCAATTGATGTTAAAATTAATAATCGTTTCATTTTTTTTAGTTTTTTTAGTTAATAATTAGTTTGATAAAGGGTTTAATAATTGATATTCAAGCGGTTTTGCTTGACGCAAAGCCATAGTGTAAGAAATAGTATCTTCGTAACCTTCTACGAAGTCGAAAGTAACATCTTGAATAAAAATGGTGTTTATGCCTACGGCTCGCAAAATTTCGCTTGTAACATTCCACACTCCGTTAAATTCAAAAATCCGGTTGAGCGTTTCCATTTTGTCGAGCGGAAACGTATGATTTTCCATATCAATAAGCAGACCGCGCCATTCAATCGAATATGGTTCGGTAGCGTATCGTTCCACAACTTCAACACCGGAATTTTCAATATCGGAATTGTTTACCGGTGTAATAGTCAGTTGTTTCGAGCGTTTGAGCGAAATCATTGGCGGTGTTGCAAATATTTCGCTGTAATCGCCGTTGATACTTTCAAAAGCGAAGTTGTATTCATATTTAGCACCTCGTGCAATTACACCTACATTGCCGTTATCGTCGGTATATGCCTCGTTGCTTTTTTCGTAACGATACAATGTTACTTCGTCGAATTTCGTTTTATCGTCCCACACATACACCTTGTTTTTATCGCCAAGTTTATTATCTTGCAGAATAATTTCAGCGATTTTGTTACCGGCGCGGGCTAACCCAACACCGGCAGCAAAACCGAACGCAGCAATGTGTCTGTTTGTAAAATCGAATTGTAAACTCATAATGTTATACCTCTTAAAAATCCGTTATCGCTCAAAAATCGCAGTTCTTTTACCCGGCTTGCAAATGTTTCATCGTCCAATGTTTCGGGATTTTCTTTAAAGAAAAACCGTATCATTGCGTTGTAAATTTTAATCAAATCGTCGAAATCGCACTCTACGCCTTTTCCTAAATTAGGTAGTTGCTTAGAGTGCGTTAGCAGTTTTTTACTACAGCCTTGCGCATAGGTATCAATTCAGCAATACCATTCAAAGCACCACTGAATAGATAATCATTTGCCAAAACCTCTTCTTTATGAGAAAGCAAACAATTTTTTACAAGAATATCGTCTGCTTTTTTGGGGTCTGACTCGCAATATCTGCGCCACTGACCTGTAATATGACGGCTTGGAACGCAAGCGAGCACCACAATATCAACATCGTCGGAATTTTCTTTTAGAATTTCAACATATTTTACTTTGTCCGCACCGTATTTTACTTTTGCGTCGGCAACCATTTCTTTGGTAATGCCTACCGGTAGTTTTTCGTCTTTTTCTTTTTCCATTTTTAAAGATTTTTTAAAGTTTAACGTATATTTAATTGAATATCAAGCACAAATAATTCATACTCTGCCGAAATATCCTCGTCGGCACTTACGCTACGGCTATTGCCTGTGAATTTTGCAATAATCAAGTCCCGTATCATTTCGTTCTCAGGGTTGAAAAATACTACGTTGATTGGGAAAGGTCGAATACGTGCAATATCGCCCAGTGGCGCAATTTTCTCAAATTCGGCAATCACATCAATAGGAAGCGTAATATTAGCTTCCATAGTTTTAGGTCCCATGCGCCACGCACGAGGACTTCGTCGAATACCCTGTTGTGTGGCGTGTGCAAATTTGTAATTATAACTTATAGCATCGGGATTAACATCGCGCATACCGGCAACGGTTACTATAACATCGCCTGCCGAATATGCTTCGCCCATTCTTTTTATTCTTGCCATCTTAATTTCGTCTTAAATTAATAACTCCAATAATTTCGTTAATCATACCGGTTGGCGTTACGGCAAACTGCACACCCAAAATTTTGTCAATCAACAGTTCGGTGTATGGGCGATTGTTCGCTTTTGCTTCTTGCGTTTCTTCAACCGATAAATTCACAATTTGTGTGCGACCGCCCGAAATCAAACCGCGACCGGATAATAAACCGAAACCATTATCGCCCAAAGCATTGTAGTAATCTACCATATCTTGAGGCAATATGCCTTCTTCCAATTCAACCGGTTTTTTCACTTCGGGCAAATACACTTGTCGCAACATTCGTTTACTCATATCCATAGTGTGCGAGTAGTAGATTGTGTGTTGGTTGATGTTTCCGTCTGCATCAATAATAATAGGTGTGCAGCAATGACCATCGTTCCAATACCAACCGGCAGTACCTTGATAGCGAATAGGAAATACATATCCTTTGTCGTTCAAAGTTTCGAGCGCATCGTACACTTCGTCGTACTTTTTATGATTGCTCAAACCGCCAACAAGCCAAATTCCGCGTGCCACATCGCTAAGGTTTTGTGTAGCAACTTCGCCCGGATTGCGGTTCCACGCATGAGAGGCAACAACACCTAATAGCGTACCAACATCGGCAAACTTTTTACCGATTTCATCTTGCGTTTCGGCATATCGCCAATCTTGACCGATGCACAACGTAACTTTTTGCGCTTGCAGTACATTGCCTTCAATTTTGAAATCGCGCAAATCAGCCAATGACAAAACAGTATCGGTTATGCCGCGACCTTCCAAAATGGTATGCAACGGCATATCGTTCGCATCAGACCATTCGGCAAATGTTTGTAGTGCCGGTATGGTTGCGTTTATGTCGGCATTCAGTCCATCAACAATAGTTTCGGCATATCCTGCATAAGGATTGAACGCAAAAGCCATATCGGAAATAGTACCTCCCGAAGCAACTGTCAATTGTTTTGCATATTCTACCATAGCAACCGGCAATACCGATTGTCCAACAAGCATAACATGCAGCACACGACCTTCGCCGGCTCTGCGATAAAACTCCGCAATGTGGCGATGCACTCGCACATTGTTCGCTGCATCGTATTGGGGAGTTATTCCCAAAGCCTCTGCATCGGAAGGACGGCGTAGTTTGATAGACGTATTTAGCTGCGCCTTATCAACAACGGCAACGCCGTTGCAGACCAAACCAAATTCACGGTTATCGCCCGCAACGTTTGCGCCGATTGCACCTTCGTTTATTTGAACTCCTCTTAAACTCATAGCACGAAGGTTTTATTTGTTTTCAAACGCCAAAGCGTAATTGTCTTTTTTATTGCCTACCGACACAGCTGCCAAGTTTTCTGTTGTAAAAAACTCGCCTTTGTTGTTCACATAGATTACGCCTTTCGATTTTCCTAAAATCGCTTGCGCTTTTTCTTTTTGTTCTTTTGTTACTGTCATTTTTGTAAAATTTAATTGTTTAATAAATTGGTAGAGACGCAGACGTAGCACGCTACGTCTGCTACACTCTCGCTTGGTTTTATTTCTTATGGGACTTCTACCACTACAACATCGCTGATAATTGCACCTATGTAGCGCATTGTTTTTGGAATTGTAATAAAGTAGTGGCGATAGTTCAAACGGTTTGTTTGATATTGCGGGTCGGTTTGGCTGTCTTGGAAATACTGTTTTGTAAGTCCTGTTTTTTTCGCAACGTTTTGGTCGTAGAATGCAACCGATGCCATATAATCGCCTTCTAAAACTACTGCGCCAAAAGATTTTTTCACGCCGGTTGAAGCGGTATAAATCGGATTTGCAACATATTCGTAAATTTCAAAACCAAACGCCTTTGCAATTCTACCTTCGGAATAGTTGTAATATTGGTTTGCGAATACTTGGTCTAATTCAAGCAAGTCGGCAATGTGGTCGGGGCAAAGTACCAAACGGCGACCTTGCATAGGAACCATCATAAGGTCAAATTTCTTTTTCAACGCAACCAAATCGTTTTTGGTTAATTTTTTTCGACCTGCGCCATCATTTAATCCGGTAGTGCGCACAAGCGGTGTTAAATCTGTATTTTTATTTGGCGCAAGCGCATGAATTGCTTTACCGTATTTATTGGTATTGATAGCAACAACATGTGTTTTTGTTGCGGCATCAATTTTATCGTACACTGCGCCAAGCACTTGGTCATCAGAAAGTGTTGTAACTTTCGTTTGAAATTTGTCGAGCGCAATCGTAGCCGTATCGTCATCATATTCTTGCAATGCAATCGGGTACGTACTGTTATTAATCAACACGCCCGGCTCAAAGTCGGTTGTAGGAATATAAATCAGCGATTTTTCGGCATCTGTGCCTTCGCCAATCATTACCGGCTCAACGGAAAGTTCGGCAATGCCGTCTAACCAAGGAGCAACATCTTTGTTTGTAAGTTGTTTCTCAACTCTACCAATCCACACATCGGGGAAATTCTTTGCCATATCTTTAAAGTTTTAAATTGTTTTTAAATTTGGTTTAAATGCGTGGTTCGTGTCCGAACTCCGCTTTGTATAGAGCGTTATACGCATCTTTATTTTCTGCTTTGAACGCCAACATAAACGTTTCGCCTTTTGCTTGTAGGTCGGCAAAAGTTTTAAATTCGCCTGTTGCTGCTCCTTTACCTTCGCCGTTCAGTTGCGAAGTAATAGGCTGTGGCGATTGCAAACCGCCAAGAATTGTAGTCAATGCTTCAATACCTGCGGTTTTTCCTACATTTTCGTAGGTGGCACGAATGTCCTCTACTTTTTTGCCGTTGGAAGCAAAGATTTTGCCTTCTGCCTGCGCTTTGTCGAGCATTGCTTTAATGGCATTGTCGGTTTGTGCTTGCGATTGTGCTTTCACAGTGTTGAATTTCGATTGCACGGCTGCTACAATTTGTTCGTCCGTGCTTTGTTCGTTAATGCCTTCGAGTGCGAGTGCAGCAACGAGTAGTGTTGTTAATTTTGTCATTGTTTGATTATTTTGATTATTTAATGCGCCGGCGACAAATGCGCTGACAAATTTTTCAGTTTTTGCATCTAACTTTTGGGGTTCCTTTATTTCGTCGGCAAATCCCCATTCAACCGCTTCGGTTGCCGATAACCAAAAATCGCCTGCGTTCCATTTGGCTAAAAAGTCCTCTTTTGATTTTTTTAGTTTTGCTTCATATTTTGCCAAATAATCGGCAGTAATATTTTTGAGCAAACTCAATTGATTTTCGACTTCGGTTTCGTTACCGTCAATCCACGCCGACGGTTTGTGTATCATAATTTGTCCGTTTTTGGCAATTATGAATTTTTCGGCGCAAACTGCAATATATGTACCGGCACTTGCAACCAATGCGCCGCCTTCGGCTTTGTATTTCCCAAAACTTTCGTTGAGAATATTAACAATTTCGCTCGCTTGCATACATTCGCCGCCTCCGGTCATTAAATATACGGTAACATCGGTAACGCCCGACGTTTTTAAACCAACACATTTTTCACGAAAATCAATTGCATTATTTCGTCCCCATTCAGAAATTGAGCCGATAATCTCAACTCTACCTGTGGTACCTTCGGAAGTAATATTTACTAACAGTTTACTCATTACATTTTTTTGCTTTTTAAAATGATAGGCATATACCATTTTTCGTGCTACAAAATTACAATGAGCAAAACCACAAATGCAAATGAGTTATAAAGCTACTTTATGAAATCATAAAGCCACTTTATTAAATCATAAAGTAGCTTTATTAATTATTTTCAAAATCGTTGTTGCGAAACTACCTTTGTACATAAAAACATTTTTTTTATGGCAAAAAAAACGACTACCGAAAAAACGCGCAAGCCAAAAAAGGAACCGGCAACAGAAAGTGAAATTAACTATGCCGAAATGTTGTATTGCGAAAAAGGCATATCGCCGCAAGCAATTAGAGAGGAGCTGGGGCGCGATATAAAAACGATTTATGCGTGGCGAGATAAGTACAAATGGGACATCACAAAAGAATTATTTCATACTTCGCCAAATGTGCTGAAAAAGATTTTGCTTAACGAGGCTATGCGCATTGCCAAAGGCGAAAAACGCACAGACGAACAAGGAAACGAAATAAAGCCGATTGATGCCGATAGCCTAAGCAAAGTAATGAAAGCATACGACTATATGAAAAGCAAATTATCGCCCGAAGTTGTGCGCGATGTGCTTATGAAACGCGATGTGTTCGTTGCAACAATCGACCCAAAACGCGCAATTGAAGATACCAAAATAAACAAAATGTTTTTGCAGGAAATAATCAGCGAGGAGCAATAGAATGGCAAATTTGGCGAAAATATTAAGCGATTACGATAAGCACTGTTTGCGAATAGCACAGGCAACTTCGATAGATATTAGCGAGAAACACGCTGATAAATTGCGCCGTATTGCCGAAAAAGAAAAAGAGTACATTGCTTGGTTTGAATATTATTTGGTTGGTTATGCGAAAAAACCGTGTGCGAAATTCCACAAACAAATTGCAAATGCCATAATCAGCAAAAAGAAAATAAAGGCATTGCTTCGTGCGTATCGTTCGTCTGCAAAATCGGTACACGTTACAATCGGCATACCTTTATATCTCTATTTGGTAAAAAGAGACTTATTTTTTATGCTTTTGATTGGCGAAACCGAACCGAAAGCAAAGGCGTTGCTTGCAGGAATACAAGCAGAATTACAGCATAATAATCGTATCATAAACGATTATGGCAAAAAGTTTCAGCACGGCGATTGGGCAGACGGAAATTTTATGACAACCGACGGTGTGCGGTTTATGGCAATCGGATTTGGTCAAAGTCCACGCGGTGCAAGACAGGGTGCAGACAGACCTGATTATATTGCAGTTGATGACATTGATAACAAAAAACACGTTAAGAACGATACTTTAATGCGTGATGGCGTTGATTTTATAACGGAAGATGTGTGGGGTTGTTTCGATGCTGACGATAACGGAACTGAACGGTTTGTATATGCAAACAACGATTTTCATAAAAACAGCATTACGAGCCGGTTAAAACAATTCTTTGAACAAAAAATCAGAGAAGCAAAAGAACAAAAAATTGAACACGAATTTTACCACTTGCAAGTTGATGCAGTAAAAGACATCGTTAATTTTGAGCCTGCTTGGAAAGAAAAAACTTCGGCAGACTATTGGCGCAAAAAATTTCAATCAATGCCGTACCGTTCCTTTATGCGTGAATATATGAACACGCACATTGAAGAGGGAAAAGTTTTTAAGCCGGAGTGGATACAGGAAACAAAAATATTGCCATACAAAAAATACGATGCAATTTGTTTCTACGGCGACCTTTCGTGGGGCGACGAGGCGTGTCATAAATCAATCGTTGCTGTAGGAAAAATCGGCAGGCAATTTCACATTTTGCATATCTTTTTTCGGCAATCGACACGAACGGCAGTTGCTCGTTGGTTGTACGACATCTACGAAGATAGAAACCTGCAAAACGCCGACAACATACAATATATAATTGAGGGTTTGTTTGCAATGTCGGAGTTTGTAAACGATTTTGACAGCGAGGGCGACGACAGGGGTTACTACATACCTGTTGTGGCAAGTAAACGAAGTAAGACAGATAAATTACAACGAATTGAGGGTATGAGCGATTTTTTTGAGCGTAGAAATATGTTTTTCAACGAAGCGGAAAAAGACAACGCAGACCAAATACTTGCACGAGATACCTTGCTTGCTTTTGAAAAAGGAGCAAAAATACCACTTGACTTTTTAGACGCTTTGCAAGGTGGGATTACCGAAGTAAACCAAAGCACTTTTATTGCGCAATTTGAAATAAAAACCACGCCACGAGTGCGTAAATACAGATACTAATATGAGATTTTTACAAGAAACCGATTACGCAATGCAGATAAAACAAGAGATTATCCGCTTGCTAACTGCGCCAACAGATTGGTATATATCGGCAAAATTGGTGCGTTCCGAACAAACTGCTATTGCGCAAATTCGTAACCACATAGGCAAACGCTATGATTGTGATATTATTTTTATGGGAATTGCGCCCGATGAAACTGTTGACACTCGCGACCAATGGATTGTTACCATAACAATAGATATTGCGCTGTACCACTTGTATAGCCAAACAGGAATGAAAGATATACCGGAACACCGCTCGCAGAGATACCAAGATGCGCTTGAATGGTTGCGCGATGTTGGTAATGGAACTCTTACGGCTGATTTGCCGTTGCTTGTGGACGAAAACGGCGATGTATTTAGTGAATTTATTATTAATAGCCGACAGCCACAGAATTGGAAATGGTAGTTGCTTTTTAGCAAGATTTATGAGATTAACAAGATTTAAAAAAAATTTAAACTATGGGATTACGAGATTTATTTACACCAAAAATAACAGCAAAGGCGAGCGACACAAATGTCGCTACAAAAACTGCTGACGGCATTACTTTAAAAATTGCGCAAGAATTTAAAGACCGAAGTCGTAAAGATGTGCAAAAGTGGCGACAGGCAATTCTCGCAGCCGAAAAACCCGACGACCCGCGTTGGTTTATGATGCAAGATTTGATTGATAATTTGTTGATTGATGCGCATCTTGCAAGTGTTATAGGTATTCGCAAATCGGCAACGCTCAATCACAGATTTTACGTAATCGACAAAAAAACAAGCGAAAAATTGGACGAACAAAGCGATTTGTTTAATAAAAAATGGTTTTACGATTTTGTTGATTATGCGCTTGATGCTATTGCTCGTAAATATGCCGTAATGCAGTTGTTTCGCGATGGCGACAGTGTGAAAATTGACCTTATACCGTACCGTAATGTTTGTCCGCAGCTTAACAGAATTTACAATGAAGTTTCCGGCAGTAATTTTATTGACTATTCCGTTGTGCCGAATGTGATAGAGGTGTTACATTCAAGTCCGTTTGGCTTAATTAACGATGTGGCTGCCAATGTAATAATGAAGACTAATTTGATGCAGAGTAACGCCGAATTTTCCGAACGTTTCGGCATGCCGTTAATTACGGCAACAACTGCAAATCGCGCCGATGTTCCACGAATAGAAACAGGTTTAAAAAGTCTTGGCGAGGCAGGAACGGGAGTATTGCCAACCGGCGCGGACATAAAAGTTCACGCTTTGGCAAATGCCGGTAATCCCGAAAAGGTGTATTTAGAGCCTGCGCAATTTCACGACAAACAAGTTTCTAAACGATTTTTAGGAAGTACGACAATTATAGACGAAGGAGCAAACAGAGCGCAAACGCAAGTACACATTGAAACTTTGGACGATAAAATTTCGCTTGACGATAAGCGAATGATTTCATTTGTAATCAACGACAAATTGTTCCCGATTTTACAAAGTTTCGGTTTCCCGATAAACAACGAAACAATGCAATTTCAATTCGACGAAACCGAAGATTTAACATTGACCGAACAATGGAAAATTACATACGAAGCACTCAATCGTTATGATTTAGACGAAGAAGAAGTACGCAAAACATTCAATTTGCCAATAACCGGTGTAAAGCAACAAAATCTTCCGGGAGGATTTTCGGCAAATTTTCAGTAGGGGCTGCGCTTCGGTTACGCTCAGCAACCGTAGCCCCTAACTTATATGAGTGTAGTTGCCCAACGTGTAAAAGCAAACTTGAAATTACGGCAAGTGAGCAATTGCCGGACGAGTATTTGAATGAAATTGAAAAAAACTTTAAAAAAGTTTTAAATCAAATTTACAACGGAAAAACACCAAGTAACAAAGTTCTTGAAACAACAGGTAAAACACTTGCACAACAAGTACAAAATTCATACGGCAACATCACACCCGATTTGACAACGCCCGATGCCGAAATGCTTGTGCGATTGACACGCGATGTGTGGCAATTTTCGGCAGCTAAGAATTACCAACAGATGCGTGATTTAACGCTTGCTTTGCGAGACGAAAACGGAACATTACGAGAGTGGAACGATTTTAAAGAAGCTGCGGAAAAACTTGGCGAGAAATATAACGTAACGTGGATGCGCAGCGAATACGACAATGCAATTGCCGGAGCGCAAAACGCTGCTCGTTGGACTGAATATGAGAAAAACGCCGATATAATGCCGAATTTGCAGTATCAAACCGTTGGCGACGGTTCGGTGCGAGAAAGCCACCAATTGCTTAATGGCATAGTTCGCCCAATGAAAGATAGCTTTTGGAATACAAACTACCCGCCAAATGGTTGGGGTTGCCGGTGCGAGGCTTTGCAAGTTCCTAACGATGAAAAGGTAACACCAAAGGAACAAATACCACAAACGCCGATTGCTCCAATGTTCCGTACTAATTTAGCAAAACAAGGATTGATATTTCCAAAAGGACACCCGTATTATACCGGTATACCTCAATCGGAGTTACGAAAAGCAATATTGCATTTACCTCCCGAAAATACGTATGTAAATGTATTTATTGATAAACATTCGATTGATATACACCCGTTACACGGCGAGCAGGAATTATACCGAAATATTGAAACGTGCAACACATTGCTAAAACATGATGCAGATGCAAAATTGAAACTTTTACCCATAATCAATGACATAGAAATTGATGTAAAACACAAATTTTACCCACAATCGTATATTGATAAATTCGGTAATAAAAACGCCGATGCTATATATAATGGTAAGGTAGTAGAATTTGAAGAGCCAACATTACAAGGTAAAAATTCAATTAAAAACGCTATTCGTGGAGGAAAAGAACAAGCGGACTTTGTAATACTACGAATTGACAATAATGTAAATTGGTTTGATATAGAACGCCAAGTGAATGGGCAATTACAACACTATGCCGGACAAAACTTTAACCTATGGATTATGAACGAAAATGAATTACGAAAGTATAAGCCAAAATCAAAATAAGGCATTTGATAAATCAAACACCTTATTTTTTGGAGGTACCGCCCATTTCTGGAGCGATTCCACTGCAATAATACAACAATAAATATGTAAAACCAAATAAAAACGCAATAAAATGACAGGTACAGCAAAATTACAATTATTGATAGACCTAAAAAACAAACTTGGTGCAGGTTTGAATAATGCTAAACGACAGGTTGAAAAGGCTACCGGCGATATGCAAGGGAAACTTAATGCGTTTAAGTCGAATACAATTAAAGCATTCGATGCAATAAAAAGCGAGGTGCCATTTGTGGGAAAGGCAATCGAATTGCTTAAAAATCCTTTTGTGTTGATTTCGGCAGCTGCCGTCGGAACGGTCGCTATATTTAGGCGGTTGCTATCAACCGCCGACGATTGGATTAAATTATCGCAAGCACAAACAGAGGCTGAAACAAAACTTGCACAGGTAATGCGTAATACGATGGGTGCATCAACAGCAGAAATCAACAGCATAAAACAACTTGCCGGTGAGCAACAAAAATTGGGAGTTATAAGCGAAGATGTGCAACTTGCAGGAGCGCAAGAATTGGCAACTTACCTAACAAAAGCAGATAGTTTAAAACAACTTATACCGGTAATGGATGATATGCTTGCGCAGCAATACGGACTAAATGCAACACAAGAGCAATCGGTAAACATAGCAAGTATGCTTGGTAAGGTTATGGACGGTCAAGTAGGAGCACTTTCTCGCTATGGTTATAAATTCGACGAAAACCAAGAAAAAATACTAAAATTCGGCACTGAGGCACAACGTGTAGCAACTCTTATAGATGTTGTTTCCGGTAGTGTTGGCGGCGTAAACGAAGCATTAGCAAAAACACCATTAGGAATGTTTAAGCAAATAGAAAATGAAGCAATTAGCGTAAAAACAGAATTAGGGACTATGTTTGCAGAACTTAAAACAGCGTGGCTACCGGTTGAACAAGCTGCTTTGAATTTTTTTGTAAAACTACGTGATTTTGTGAGCGAACATAAAGAACAAATATCTACCGTAATCAATTTCGTTGCTAATATTTTTTCAACGGTTATAAATGCGGCAATTGACGTACTTTCTGGACTTAAAAACGCATTTTCATTCATATATGAGTGGCGTGGCGTTATTTATGGTATTGGCGGTGCAATAGCTCTGTTAAACGCAAAATTGATAGCACAAACAGCACTTTTGGCAGGTTTAAAAATAGCAACAACAGCAGCAACAGTAGCACAATGGTTATTCAATGTTGCAGCAAATGCAAATCCAATAGGAATAATAGTAACTGCCATTGGTGCACTCATTGGCGGGTTGGTTGTTGCTTATAATAAATTCGACAAATTCAGAGCCATAATAAAAGGAACATGGGAAGTTATAAAAGGATTTGGAGTGATACTTAAAACCTACATAATAGACAGAATAAAGGGAATTGTTTTGGGACTTGGAACAATGGGAAGCGCAATAAGTAAACTATTTAGCGGCGATTTTAGCGGCGCATGGGAAGATGCAAAAAAAGGATTTGCAGATATATCGGGAGCTACAGCAGCAAAAAACGCATTTGAAAGCACTAAAAATTTAAAACAGGATTTTTCAAACAAGTATAATGAAGTACTTGCCGACGCAGCAAAGAAAAAAGCTGTCGAAAATGATGGAGACTTTGCCGGAGTTACTGACAATTCAGAAAGTCAAACACCTTACACAGCAACTACAACAGGATTAAATACCGACGAAGATGCACATTCAATAAAAGGAGGTAGCCAAACGAAAAATGTTACAATAAATATAGGTACATTATCAAATATAGACAAATATAGTCCAAAATCAGAGGAAATCAATAGTATGAACAAATCCGAATTTGAACGATGGATAACAGAAATGTTTATGCGTGTTGTTCGTTCGGCAGAATTAGCAATATAATTATGGAAAAAGTAAATTTGAGCGATTTCGCACGTAAAATTGATGCGCTTTCAAAAACATATAAAACGCTACCGAAAGAAATAGGTGCGGAAGCTGTTAAATTCAGTAAGGAACGTTTTGTCAGTCAATCGTGGTTAGATAAAACAAAAGAGAATTGGAAACCACGTAAACGACCACGTAAAGGAAAAGGAAGCAATACACTACTCGTTAAAACAGGTCGTTTAAAACGAAGTGTAAGAGTAATATCGGCAGACGAAACACAAATTATTGTTGGTTCAGATGTTCCGTATGCACAAATACAAAACGACGGTGGGACAATCAACAAATCGGTTACAGTGAAAGCACATACACGTAAAAGAAAAACACGATGTGATAAAACAACTGTGAAAGCACATACTCGTAAAATGAATACAACAATACCTTCACGACGTTTTTTAGGCACGAGTTACACACTCGAAAAACGAATAACAAATTTAATAACCGCTCGTTTTATGCGGGCATTAAAGCAATAAAACTATGGTAAAACAATTTCTTGCATTCTACAAACAAATAGAGAAAAACAAAGCGCAATTTGAGAAATACAAACTTAGCGGCGACTTTTTTATAGATGTGTACCGAACGCAACCGTTTCAACCCGAAATGTACGAGTATTTTTCGCTACCGGCTATATTTATAGACTATACAATGAGTGGACAAGGTAAAAATAATCCACGTATTGTAACTATGACCATACACATAGTTGTTGACGAATTACCCGATGCTTCAAATATATCGGAACAAAAAGAAGTCGGTTTGCAACGGTTTAACTACTGCTTGTTGCTACAACATATTTTAGAAGGTTGTATGCTTGATAAGACTTCTCAACTGAAATTTATATCAGAAAATATCATTGACGAACAAGTTGTAAATTACCACACACAGACGTATGAATTTGAAGTGTATTTGAAAGATATGTTAGGAGACTTTGAACGTATTTATGGCGAATTTGAACGCTTAAACATATTTGGAAGTTTGGTAAAAAACTATAAAAATAGTTTTAAAAAATAGTTTTTTTGCGCAAATCAATACATGCACATTTTGTTATCATTAAAAATCATAAAAAGTGCTTAGATTGTTGATAACACATTGTTATAATTTTTCAATTCAATATAAACACTTTTCGTTATCATAAACACGTATTCTATATGTAATGAATTATACCGGTAAATATCCCATCAATCGCTTGTTTTATGGTGTTTTATGGAATGTATTATCCAATCGTTTACCAATCATTTACCAATACAAAAAAGTGTAAATACTTGTTTATTAGATGTTTTTTGTTTTGCTTGTATTGTTTTGCCCATCAATAATTCGGTATAGGTTTGGAATCCTTCTTCACGATAAAAACTTGAACCATTAGTACCACCTTGAATAAAAATCAACCGCGGGAGATACTCTCCACCAAAAAAAGTTGATAAATATCTTTCTTTCTCTATATCAACCTTGTAAAAATCATAGTATTCCGAATATTCTTCAGCGACTCTTTCAAATATTGGGGCTAATCGATGACAGGGAGCACACCAACTTGCATAAAGGTCTATAACAATACCACGTTTATTGACAAACGTCCCGTTGTTCGAATTATAAATTTTCGAAAAAAGCTCGTTCGTTGTCAGTGTTTTTACTTGTGCATTTAAGCTCATTGAAGTTAAAATAAAAATAAAACTTCCTACAATCATTCTTTTCATATCAATACTTTTATTTATGTTAATAATTTTATTTTATAAGTTCTCCATTTATATAAATTTCATCATTTCTTACTTGTATGGACGAGTTTGCAGGTAGATTATATTCATAATTGACACCGTTAACATTTATTGTTGTAATTCCATTCCTAGTAAAAATATATGATGTTGAGTTACAATTACAACTGCAATTACATCTACCATTTTGCCATTGAGATTTACGATTTTCTTTTAAACTTGCATATACTCTTTTTTCTTCTTCTGTAAGTTCTTTTCTTTTATAATTGGTTAAAGATGGGAATTCTTGAATTTTTCCATTTATATCTCTATACTCTTCTGGTTCGCTTCCTATTTTTCTATTAGAAGTTGTTTCAATGTAAACATATCTTTTTCCATTACGAGTATATGAAGTTCCTTTACAGTTATCACACCATAATCCAACAGCATAATGACCTGATTCAGAGCCTCGACCTTCGTAATGCAACAAAACAGCACCCTTTCCAAACATATCTAATAACGCTGCCAATAAAATAGCCTTGTCTTCACAATCCCCTCCTCTTTCTACTAATGTTTCTATAGGATGCTTGCAATAATTTCCTCCGCCATAAGCAGTCATATCAGGGTCTGATATATAGTCAATTGATTGTACAAAAGCTGTCAAATACTCTGTTAATTCATACCCTTCATAACCCATTCCGTTAGCGTTTTTATCAAGTGTTTCTGCTAACTCAAGTAAATAACGATGTCCTGCGTGGTCTTCTATGTAATTCGGTACAGGGTCGTTCTTTTTTAAGCGACGGTAATATTCATAATCACTTTTATTAAAGGTAAAAGTTTGAGTAAATAAATAACCGTCATAATTCCATTCGTATGTACGCTCAATCTTTTCTTGTGCTGGTAAGGTCAAAGAAAGAGAAACGCCCAGAAAAAATAAAAAAAGATATTTGGTTCTCATGTTTTCTGTATAAAATGATACTATTTATTGTTCTTTTCACATGACACCAAAAGTACAATTAAGTATTTAATTATAAGAAAATTACGGTTGAATTATTGGCAAGAAAATTTGAAATTTTGGCAAGAAAAATGTCCTATTCAGAAAGTTTCTCGTATTGTTGGGTTATATGCCGAGCAAAGTCATATTTGCATGCTATCGATATGCGTAAAAGTAAATCGGTATGAATACTTTCATGGCGTAAAATTTTACACAAGCAGCTATCTGTGTAATTAATTTGTTTTGCTAACCACGTTTTTTTACGCCCTTCTTTTTCAAGATGTTCGCAAATAATTTTCCCTATGTGTATTGTGTTTTCCTGCATAAAAAAAGCGTAAACTGTTTGTTGATTGCTCATTTTATCCTTGAGGTTCCGCTAAAAACCCTAAACCCAAATAAGCACAAACAATTCACGCCGCGTGGACGTGAACCTTCGTAACTTATTCTCGGCTTTTTTGGCGTATATACCAATTTGTTGAAATTTAGCGGATTTCAAGGATTGAGAACAAGAGCATAAAAGCTCTAAATCAAAATGTTATATTTTTATATTTCTGTTTCTTAATTTTTGTTTTTTGCAAAATTACACTTTTTTTGAATAACTGAGTAATTGAATTTTTCGATTGCCTGCTCCTCGTCAACTTGTCAACTTGTTAACTTAGTTCTCTCTATTTCAAATTTACAAAAACCGCTCCCCCCGAAGTAATTTCAAAATATTTATGAATAGATTTTTCGGTATCGGTTTCCTTTTTATCGCGCCAAATTACCACATATTTTCCGGGTTGTAACATAAATACATCGTTGCCTTTGGGTACAAGTTCCAAGTTTGCCACAAATTCGTAATCGGTATTGCGGCTGATGTAAATTGCGCCATAACCTTGCTGCGAGCGAGAGATAGTTACTCGTCCGGGTTGAGGAATGGTAAGTTTGGTAGTTTCATTGGGTTTTATACGCACGCCGTAAAAATAAGTGTGTGGCAGCGTAAGCGCTTCCAAATCGTATTCGCCTGTCAAATACTTCACTTTTTCGCCGGTGCGCTGCGTTGTGAGTGTGTTCATTTGGTTTGCCTGCCGCACTATACTTGTTATATTTTGTGAAACTCCCGTTGGACGGTCAATTTGCAAAAAACCTTGCACGGCATCTATTTTCACAATCGTATGTTTGCCTGCTTCCAAATTCACTTCTTCGGAATACACGGGCGGCATGGTGTGCACTTTTATTTTGTAGCGCACCAAAGGGTCTAAAAACAAAATATCGGGTTCCGAAGGACGTATTACGGAATGTACAAAATGATAACGGGCAAATCCGCTTTCGGCATCGAAAAATGTCATTGGAACATCGGTTTCGCTTGGTTTTTTGTAAATATCGAGTAAGTATACTTGTAGGGGAGTGGTTATCAACGCTTTTTGCATGGCGGCATTCAAAATCGGCAAAAATTCGTCCTGTGAGTAAGCCGTAAACACATCGCCGGCGCAGTTAAACACTTTATTGAAATCAATATCGCTGCCCACGCCTATAATAAACGGACGCAAAATTGCGCCTTTTTTCTGCAATTCGCGCGAAATAGCGCATGGGTCGCCGTCGCAGGCTTCTATACCGTCGGTTATGAGGAATACAATATTGCGGGCGGTGCTGTCTTTGGGAAAATCTTTTGCGCCCATTTCGAGCGAATAAGCTATGGGCGTGGTGCCCCGTGCTTGCACTTCGGTAATTTTTTTGATAATTTCGGCAATATTATTCGTACCAAAAGGCACTTCCAAATGCGTATCGCCACAATTTTGCGGCGGCACCGGACTGCGATTGCCGTACATGCGCAACGCAATTTCGGTATTGGGAATTTTCGACACACTATCGACAAAAGGAATCATTACCGAACGGGCAACTTCCATTTTTGATTTATTGCCCCACATACCGTTCATGCTGTACGAGGCATCGAAAATAAACAAAATGCGGGTAATGGGGGCAACTTTGGGTGTGGTTGGCGTGGGCTGTTGCGCCGCCAATTGCAGCGACCACAGTATGCAAAAAATTATGGAAAGACAGTGTTTTATCATTGGCAGGTGTTTTCAATTTAACGTATGCAATAATACGATTTAATTGTTAATTATGCGAATCACGATTTGAAAAATTACGTTGTCAAAGACGACATAGAATTTGGTTATCAAAACATTATTCCGCCGTTTTTCCACAGTATTTAAAAAAGGCAACGGACAGTATAATATACTGCCCGTTGCTTTTTTTACAAGTTGATTAATAGCGTCTTTTATTGTATCCGCCACCACCGCCACGGTTGAAACCGCCGCCGCCGCGATTAAATCCGCCACTGCTGCTTCTCTCTGTCTTGGGACGAGCAACACTAACAGCG
>WQTX01000045.1 GCA_009786075.1 Bacteroidota bacterium
ACCACATCGTGGACAGCAGGAACCTACGCTTCGGGAACTGCATCGACAGCATGGACGGCAACCGCTACGCAAGTTACCTTTAAAGAAGGCGCATTCAAAATAGAGAGTGCCCGCAAAGATTATACTTTCACAGCCCTGCCGAGCAATTATACAGTTGCTATTGCTACACAAGCCGGTACTCACTGTTTGGATTTAGGAAAAAATGCCACTCCCGATGTAGTTGAATTCAACGATGTAGTAAAATATACTATTACCGTAACAAATACCGAAAACTTTGCTATGGATAATGTTATAATCAAAGACGACTTGCCTGCCGGTATGGTATATGAAGCAGCTCCGCCTGCAAGTGCCGATTATGGAACATTTGCTCCTGCCACCGGTTTGTGGACGATTTCAACCCTACCTGCGAAAACAACAGCCACGCTTACTTATTTTGTAAAAGGCAATCAAAGTCCTGTAATTACCAATACCGCATGGGTAAAAGAACGCAGAGACACAGAATTTAAACTTACTGACCATAAAAAAGGTAACAATCCTTGTGAAACGCCGGAATGTAACGATTGTGTAACAAAATGCGGTGCCGACGAAGCATGTAAGAAAGAATGTAACAATTCACCACTTATCAAAGAAAAAGATGTGATTGTGAACCGTGTATTTGAAGGTTGTATTAGCGACGATGTGCCCGCATTTACAATGAACGTTCCGGCAGGTTGCACCACATGGCAATTGTTAGACGGAGCCACACCGCTGTATTCTTCAACAACCCATGCGGCAATGATGAACGCCGCCGGCGTAGTTACATTTACCAAAGGTTTGTTAAAAATCGGCAGCGCCAACAAAGCCTATACCTTCAAAACCTGTAACGGCGAAGGCACAGTTACTGTAAAAACCGGCGGTCATTGCGTAGAAGTAGATAAAAACGCTGAAAAACCCACAATGAATACCGGCGAACAAAACAAATACACCATTACCGTAACCAACACCGACGCACTTGGCAACGAAGTGAAAAACCTCGTAATCAACGATAAATTGCCTGCCGGTATGGAGTATGTATCGCGCAATCCGGCAGCAGCAAATTATAATCCTGCCACCGGCGATTGGATTATTGGAACATTGGCTCACGGCGCAACCGTTACACTCGAAATTACCGTGAAAAACACAAGCAATTTGGGTGAAAACATTATCAACACCGCGTGGGTGCAAAAACGCAACGAAACCGTATGGACTACACCCGATGACCACCGCGACAATACCGACCCGCTTTGCAAAGTGAACTGTAAAGATTGTGCAGCGCTATGCGCAGGCAATGCGGCATGTATAGCCGATTGTAAAAACTCACCGCTGATTGACGATGAGCCTGTGGAAGTAAAATCAAGAATTGAGTTTGAAGGCTGTATTGAAGATAAACAGATATACATTGCACCGCTCCCTGCAGTGGGCAGCACATGGAAACTGACCGAAACCACCGGTGGAGCCAGCAAAGTGATTTATACTTCGGCGGACCTGTTGCCTCATTTGGATTGGAAACTCAGCGACGATGGTAAATCTGTTATATTTACCGGCGATTACTTTAAATCGGGTCGCTTCGAAAGAACCTATATATTCGAAGCGCAAGACGGCGGACTGAAATTCGAACAGGAAGTAGTGCTTCTCGAATGTGGTTATTGCTTGGAAATAACAAAAGATGCCGACAAAGATGTTGCCAACAAAGGCGATGAAAACGTTTACACTATTACCGTAGTAAACGAAGACGAATACGGAAATGCGGTAACCGATATTATAATCAACGATAAACTTCCGGCAGGAATGGATTATGTTTCGCACACTCTTCTATATTCCTCTCCTAATGCAACTAACGGCAATTACGATTGGGTAAGCGGCGATTGGACAATAGGAACGCTTCCGTATAAAGCAACCGCCACACTCAAAATTACCGTGAAATACACCGGCGTAGGCGACATTAAGAATATTGCATGGGTTAAAACACGCAATACAGCAGTGTGGGGCAGTGCTAAAGACCACGAAACATTCGGTCCCGACCCCGATGACCCAACAAAACCCGCTGCCTCTTGTGAAATAGCATGTAAATATGCAACAAACAAAGCTAAGTGTATAGAACAATGTGATGCTCTACAGCACCACGTTGACGATGAAGAGGTAACAGTAAATTCAATAGTTACCGTAGATTTGAACATTGGAGCAATTTGCGAAGACCAAATGGCAGACGGTAAAGACATTACGGCAACGATAAACTGCGATGCCCCATGTTCGTACACCAATTTGAATTTCAACTGGAATTTCGACGGAGTACCGGCTGTACAAAAAAGTGAAGTGAAAAATAAAACGTCTGTTCAAACTCTACGACCTGTAACTCGACAACCTTATACAATTAAGGTGGAAGTGCGCGATGGCGATGATGGAAATAAAGTAATTGCAACAAAAGATGTGAATTTGGTAATAAACCAAAAACCGGACGTAAAAGTGTCAGTTTCTTCTGAAATTTGTGAAGGCAGTAATGTTACGCTGAATGCGAGCGGAGCCAATACGTACTCGTGGAGTCCCGCAGTCGGTTTTACAGGCAGTGGAGCAAGTATTAACGTAACAACTCCTGCAAATGGCGCCCAATACACTGTAACCGGAACCGATGCAAACGGCTGTAAAAACAGTGCAATAGCAACCATTAAGGTTAATCCGAACCCAACGGCAAATATCACTTTACGTGCATATTGCGACAACGCGTTCTGGACAGGCGACCCAATTACCCTGTCGGGCAGTCCGAGCGGAGGAACAGCTCCTTACACACACAGTTGGACTGTAACAACCCCTGCGGGAACTCCGGCGGGAGCCTATACGCTTGAGCCGAACAGGTCCGACCCAAATCCTGTTTTGACCTTCACTTCGGCAGTTAATCCGGTGAAAATTAGCTACAGAGTAACTGATAAGAATGGTTGTTACTATGATGCTCCTGATAGAAATATTGACGTGAAAGCACAACCGACAGTTGCCGTTCTTGGCGATATGCCGCTTTGTGTGGGTAGTCGTAATAACGTAGGAGAATATTGGTTGAGCAAAACCGATTTCCCTGCCGGTACCGAATTTTGGTGGGACGCTTTGATTGACGGCAAAGAAATAATGCCGACATACAAAACTACCAAAGTTGCAACTGCAAGCGACCCATATCGCATAAATTGGACTAAAACAACTTACAATGCAGAAATTAACGTAACTATTGTGCCGCCGCCGGGTGCTGCTATGTGTATGCCAATAAATGTGGCAGGCTCTTCGGGATTTGCAATTTACGAAACCCCGACTGCATATTTTACCGGTCCGGTGAATGTGTGCGAGGGCGATGTTTCGGAATACATAGCAACTCTCGGAAAACAACAAGCTACCACAACCTACACGTGGGATTTGGCGAATAATTTGGGTTCACTGAGCACCAATAACAGCGGCACTAAAGCTACTGTAAATTGGACGCACGCTGGTACTGAACTAATTGAAATGACCGCTAAAAATGGTATTTGCGAAGAAAGTTTCACGCTTACTGTTCTAGTACACCCATTACCGCAACCCGATTTCACCTTCCAACCTTCGGACAAAATGTATTTCCAAAAGGATAAAACCTACCGTTACCCCGATGAAATTTATCCGGGCAAAGAAGTACAGTTTACAAACGAAACTGCGCCGCACAAAACACCGCTTTCGTACTATTGGGATTTTGCCGGCGACGGAGTGTTTACCGAAACTAAAAACAATAAAGACGATGTGTATTTTACCTACGACCAATCCGGTTCTTACACAGCACAACTTTTAGCGGTTGACGAACAATGGGGTTGTAGAAATATCATAAGCAAACCTATTCAAGTGGGCGAAAATCCAAACTGCGGTTTGAAATTCCCGAATGCCTTTACGCCTGATATGTCAACCAATAACACATTCTATGCCGTGTACAACGAAGGTGTGTTGGAATGGGGCTACGAATTGCGTATTTACGACCGTTGGGGAACTATGTTGTGGAGCTCAACCGACAAATACGCTCATTGGGACGGAATTTATCGAAGCGAAGTAGCTCGTCAAGATGTGTATGTATATCACTGTAAAGCAGTGTGCGAAGAAACCGATGCTAACGGTAACCACCGTGTGTTGAATATTAAAGGCGACGTTACGGTAATTAGGTAACTTGTAGAGACGTAGCATGCTACGTCTCCCCCCCCTCAAGGGGGACTTGAAGAAAGCAACGCCGAACAAATTTTGTTTGGCGTTGTTTTTTTTGAAATTTAAACAGTCCCTTAAATAAAATATATTACCTTTGTAGCAATCGAAATATTACTCAATTATTCAGTTACTCAATTATTCAATCATTATGACAAACCAATCCACAAATCGCTCCGTAAGCCCCCTGAGGGGGTTTGGGGGCTTTTTTATCGTACTAACAGCGCTTATAGCGCTATTTGCCTGTAACAAACCCGAAGCGCAGTATTCGCCATTTATCTGTATCGACCAATTTGGTTATTTGCCCGAATCGCAAAAAATAGCCGTTCTTCGTAGTCCTGAAATTGGTTTTGATTCTACCGAAAATTATGTGCCGGCAAAAAAATATTCCTTAGTTGATGCAAAAACCGGAAAAACCGTTTTTTCGGCAGCTCCCGAGCAATGGAAAGGTGGAGCAACCGACCCTTCGTCGGGCGACAAAGCGTGGCATTTCGATTTTTCGTCAGTAACACAAAAGGGAACGTACTATGTGTTCGACCCTGAAAAAAATGTAAAATCGTATGAATTTAAAATTTCCGAAAATGTATATAAAAATGTACTCAAACAAGCATTTAAAGTATTTTACTATCAGCGGGCAGGTTTTGCAAAAGATGCCAAATACGCCACCGAAGCGTGGGCTGACGGTGCAAGCCACCTTGGTGAATTGCAAGATGCCAATTGTCGCAAATGGGGACACGCCGCCGATGCTGGCACCGAACGTGATGTACAAGGCGGTTGGTACGATGCCGGCGATTTCAATAAATACACCAATTGGACAGCCGATTACATCAATTATTTGCTTTTAGCATACGAAGAAAATCCTGCTGCGTGGACAGACGATTTTGGTATTCCCGAATCGGGCAACGGTATTCCCGATATTATCGACGAAGTGTTATTTGGAGTGCAGCACTTACTTCGCTTGCAATTTGACGATGGTTCGGTAATTTCGGTTGTAAAACTTGATGAAGCAGCGCCGCCATCGGCAGCAAAAGGGCAGAGTCTTTGGGGTAACCCAAGTACATCGGCAACGCTTTCGGCGGCAACAAGTTATGCGTATGCGGCAAAAGTGTTGAAACAATTTTCCGACAATAAAGAATATGTTGCTTTGGCAGAAAAACTTACAAAAGCTGCCGAAAAAGCATGGAATTGGGCAGAGAAAAATCCTGATGTGAAATTTTATAACAACAGTTGGGAACACGGCACGCAAGGTTTAGCCGCAGGGCAACAAGAAGTGGACGACCAATTACGTTTAGAGAAAAAACTCCACGCTGCCATGCGTTTGTTTGCATTGACCGGCGACAAAAAATACCAAACATTTTTTGACAAAAATTACAAACAAACTCGTATGATTGCGTGGTCGTGGGTTGCCGTATTCGGCGAAGCAAATCAAGATATGCTTTTGAACTATGCGCAATTAAAAAACGCAACGCCCGAAGTTGCGGCGCATATAAAACAAGTGTATCGCTCGGCTTTGGATACGGCGCACAATTTGCCTGCCGTGCAAAATTTTGTTGACCCATATTTTGCCTATCAAAAAGATTATGTGTGGGGCTCGAATGGCACAAATGCAAAACAAGGTGCTATTTATTACAATATTGCACTCTATAATATCGACAGCAAATTGGCTACCGATGCCAAACGCTATGCCGAATACTATGTGCACTATTTGCATGGCGTGAACCCATTGAATATGTGTTACTTAACCAATATGAGCAAGTACGGTGCCGAACATTCGGCAAATACCGTATTTCACGCATGGTTTCACTATGGCAACGAAACATGGGGCGGTGTAGGCAAATCGACCTACGGACCGGCTCCCGGAATTTTAGTTGGCGGACCAAATCCTGCCTACGATTGGGACAAGTGCTGCCCCAAAAATTGCGATAGCGATTTCAATAATTCACAATGTTTTGCCCACGATATTTCGCGCCTGCGCAACCAACCGGCACAAAAATCATATTTAGATATGAATATGGGTTGGCCTCTCAATTTGTGGTCGGTTAGCGAAAATAGCAATGGGTATCAGGTGCATTATTTGCGGTTACTTTCAAAATTTGTGAAATAATTATATAGAACGCAGATGACACGGATAACGCAGATTTTCACAGATAAAAAGTATTAAATCCGTGTTAATCCGCGTCATCTGCGTTATCCGCGTTCAAAAAAATCAAAACGAACTTATGAAACAATATTTAGACCTACTCCAAAAAGTACTCCACGAAGGCACCGAAAAAAGCGACCGCACCGGCACCGGCACTATCAGTTGTTTCGGACACCAAATGCGTTTCAATTTGCAAGAAGGCTTTCCGTTGCTCACAACGAAAAAACTACATACCCGTTCCATTTTTTACGAACTATTATGGTTTTTACGTGGCGAAACAAATATTTCGTATTTGAAAGAACACAAAGTGCGAATATGGGACGAGTGGGCTGATGCCGACGGCAATCTCGGTCCTGTGTATGGCTATCAATGGCGTTCGTGGCCCGATTATAACGGCGGTCATATTGACCAAATTTCGCAACTTATTGAAGCAATTAAAACCAACCCCGATTCTCGTCGCCATCTGCTGAGTGCGTGGAATGTGGCTATGATTGATGAAATGGCGTTGCCGCCCTGTCATATTTTATTTCAATTTTATGTTGCCGATGGCAAATTATCGTGTCAATTGTATCAACGAAGTGCCGATTTATTTTTGGGTGTGCCGTTTAATATTGCCTCGTACGCATTGCTTACGCACATGATTGCGCAAGTGTGTGGTCTCGAAGTCGGCGAATTTATTCACACCTTTGGCGATGTGCATATTTACAACAATCACATTGAGCAATGTAATTTGCAATTAACTCGCACGCCAACGAAATTACCGCAACTGCGTTTAAATCCTGAAGTAAAATCAATTTTTGATTTTACCTACGAAGATATTGAAATTGTTGGTTACGAGGCGCAAGCACATATAGCTGGGGAGGTTTCGGTTTAATCAGCCCCCCTAAATCCCCCCTCAGGGGGGGACTTGCTGAAGCTCTTTTGAGAATTAGCACAAATCAACAAAAGAGCGTCATTGCGAGGAGGGACGACGAAGCAATCTATTTATATGAAAACATAAATTAAAAATGACCGCATTTAGATTTTTATTAATAGTAGTTTTTACAATTATATTTGCATTCATTTTGGGGTATATTGATTTTGTAATCATCACACCGCTCGTGCCACTGCCTGAAGATATTTATTGTTATCACGAAATTGACCCGCCTCTTTGGATAGATTTATTCTATCTTGATAATATGGGACACCCTGAACCGCCATTTTCAGGTTTGCATATGTTTTTATTGCTTGCAATAAGTGCAGTCTTGGGCATTTTTGCAGGTGTGAAAATAGATAAATGGTTATCGAAAAAATATCCTAATTCCTAAAACCTGTTCCCTATGAAACTTTCAATAATAGCAGCCATAGCCCAAAACAATGTGATAGGCAACAATAACAGTTTAATCTGGCATTTGCCGGCAGATTTGCGTTATTTTAAGCAAAAAACCACCGGACACCATATTATTATGGGGCGTAATACCTTTGAATCACTCGGCGGACGCCCCTTGCCCAATCGTACAACGGTAATTATTACTCGCAATCGAAATTACACTGCGCCCGACGGTTGTTTGGTGGCGTATTCGTTGGAAGAAGCAATTACATTGTGTAAAAATGATGATGAAATTTTTATCTGCGGCGGCTCGCAAATTTACGCCTTAGCCTTTGATTGTGCTACCGATATGTATCTTACCCGTGTTGCACATTCGTTTGAAGGCGATGCTTTCTTCCCCGATTATAACCATTTGCAATGGCAATTAGTGGAAACCGAAAATCACGTAGCTGACGAAAAAAATCACTATGATTATTCGTTCAATCATTTTGTGAAAAGAGAACTCTGAAAATCGTTTTATTTGTCTGCAAATTTTTGATGTTTCACAAGTTTATCAAGCGTTTTTGCAATCCTATCGACTTTTGTTTGGTCGGTTTTGGTTGAATATATCCACTTGACGTATTTCTGCTGTTCGCTTTCGTTCAGCGAATTGAAAAATTGCCATGCTTCGCTGTCGTCTTGCAGGCACAGTCGTAATTCTTCGGGAATTTCCAACGGTTCATTGTCGGCATACAGAATGATGCGGACATAATCGCCTGCCTGTTTTTTGATTTTCTTTCTAATTTCGGCTTTTACAAACAGCATTAATGTTCCCTGCCCCGACGGCATTAAATGGTATTTACGAATTTCAAAGCCGTCGATACTGCCTCGTACTTTTACCCAACCGAATGGGGCATTCTTGTCGGGCGCAATTTCGGGGATAATCGTATATACCCAACCGTTTGTTTCTGAGCATTTTTCTAACAAATATTCTTTATCTACTAATGGTTTTTCCATATTCGTTATAGTTTTATTTCAGGTTATACTTCTCCTTCAGTATCTTTTTCTTTTCATCGTCCAATGAATTCATATAATTTTTCCAGCCGGGGCAAAAATGTATATGCCACCGCCAAAATCTGCCAAGCAACGATTTGGGTGCTTTATCATATTTTGCTCGTATCGAACAGGTTTCGCAATTGTGTTGTGCCATATTCTTATTATTTTTCGTTAACTTTTTTACCAAACCTTTTATTGAAAATGGAGTCTTTGGTTTTGAAACACACCCAGTTTCTATCTGTCATAAATGCCAAAAATTCTGCTCGCCCTTTTGTTTTAATCATTTCAATGGCTTTACTGCGGTCGCTACTCTCAACCCACGAAGCAATTTTGAGCAACAATGGATTATACTTTTTACACTCCTTTACCGAGGTGTATATCGTACAATCGGCACAGGTAAAAAATCCATTTTCGACGCAACACGGCTTTACCTTGCACGCTTTATATACAATGGCAGATTTCGCCGAATTACCCCTGCAACCATCGCATTTACCCGACGTGAATGCGGGACAAGTTCCACAATAAAGTCCACAATATGCAATCAGATTTTCGCCTTTGTTTATTTGTTTTTCATCCATAATGTAATTTGTTTGATATTTTACAAAGATACATAATCCACTAATTAAACAACGTAGTAAGAATAAAAACCCCTAACACCGCAGGAATAAAATATCGCAACAGCATACGGTAGTAGAAATAGAGACTGTTGGAGTGACGTCCGTCGTTGGTTATTTGCTTGTATACAATATCTTTCTGTACTACCCAACCGGTAAAAATCACGATAAGGAAGGCTCCAATCGGCATTGAGAATTTGGCAGTTGCATCGTTTAAGAAATCGAAAATATTTTCGCCAAATACTATCAAAGATGAATTTTCCACTTGCGAATAAGCGCATAACACGGCAGCAATGCCGATAAGTGTACTGATGAAAACAACGGCTTTCGCACGAGTTGCGTTAAGCTCCTGCATCACAAATTGCACGATTGGTTCAAGCATTGAAACCGAAGAGGTTATAGCGGCTATAAACACCAAAAAGAAGAAAATAATACCGATAAAATTCCCCGCCGGCATCATAGAAAATACCAAAGGCAGGGTTTCAAAAATAAGCGTTGGTCCCGATGTAGGCTCTATGCCGTAGGTAAAAACGCCCGGAAAAATGGCAAATCCTGCCAATAGCGCGATAGTCAAATCGGCTAATGCAATGGTGAGCGTGAGGCGCGGAATAGATGTTTCGGGACGGACGTATGCGCCATAAGCAATCATTGCGCCCATGCCCAAACTCATTGAGAAAAAGGCTTGTCCGAATGCCGCAAAAATAGTATTGATGCCGATTTTTGAAAAATCGGGTTGCAGTAGAAAATTCATTGCTTGCGAAAATCCGTCGAGCGAAAAAGAATAAATAAACAACCCCACAATAATAACCAACAACACCGGCATCAGAATTTTATTTATCCGCTCAATGCCTTTTTTAATGCCGCCAATAACCACGCCTGCCGTCAATACAATAAAAATGAGCGCAGCAAGCGACGGTTGCCAACCGGTATTGATATATTGCTTGAAATTTGAACTTATCTCTTGCGACGAATGTCCCGTAAATCCCTCAAAAATAGCTGTTTTGAAAAAAGAAATAGCCCAACCCGCCACAACGGAATAAAAAGCAAAAATGCAAAATACGGTAATAATGCCCAACAGTCCAACCATCGACCAAATCTTGTATTCCGAAAGTTTACGGAAAGCGCCGAAAGGATTGGAGCGCGTATGCCGTCCAAGCAAAAGTTCGCTCATCATAATAGGAACGGCAATAAGCAAACTGCACAAAATATACACAATAAGAAACGCCGAACCACCGCTCGACCCCACCAAATAAGGGAATCGCCAAATATTACCCAATCCGATAACCGAACCGCCCACCGCTGCGATTGTTCCGAAATGACTGCCGAATGTTATTTTTTTGTCCATTGTATATTTGCAGTTGTCATGTCTGAAAATTCGGTGTAAAGATATGAATTTTAGTTTTAATGCGAAAAAAACAAAAAAGCCCGTTAATCTACTGACTAACAGACTTTTCGTCTTTTGTGGGCGAAGAGGGATTCGAACCCCCGACCCTCTGGGTGTAAACCAGATGCTCTGAACCAGCTGAGCTATTCGCCCGAATTGGGTGCATTTCTCTAATGCGGTGCAAAGGTAGATATTTTTTTATTCCATGCAAATTATTTTACGAAAAAATTACATAAAAATTCGGCAACTATAAAGGTGCTGCCGCCTATATATACCACGCCATTGGCACTAACATTTTGTAATGCAGCAGTATAAGCATCGGAAACATTTGGGTAAACTGCAGCATTTTTTTCTGTGAAAAATTGTGCAAGTTCTTCGGCTTTCAATGCCCGTTCTATCTGTGCTTGGGTAATGTAATAATGAGCATTTGCGGGCAGCAAAGGAACAATCGCTGCCACATCTTTATCGTTTACCATTCCCCACACTATGTGAATGTCGGCGTTGTTTGTAGAAGTTAATTGTTGCATTGCGGCTGCAATTCCATCGGCATTGTGAGCGGTGTCGCACACTACAAGCGGATTGTTGCGCACAATGTGCCAACGCCCCATTAAACCGGTATTTTCTACAACACGAGCCAAACCCGCAGCAAAAGCCTGTGAACTAATGCGCACTCCTTGCCGGATAAGTTCATCGCACACGGCGGCTACGGCGCATATATTTTTCCGTTGATACGTGCCCCACAATTCACTTTGTAGGTTTTTATACAACAATTCGCCTCGCCGGATAATCGAAAAATTTTCGTACCAACGGTCATTGTGGCTTCGACTCCGCTCAGCCACCGTCCGGTCGTTGATACTTCGACTACGCTCAGCAACCAGCGGAGTCGAAACGACATTCTTTATAGTATAATCAATGTTTGCAAATAGGAGAGGAGCATTGTTTTGACGGGCAATGTCTTCAAACACATATTCCGTTTCATCGTGCTGTTCGCCAATTATGCAGGGCGTATTCGGTTTTATAATTCCCGCTTTTTCGCCGGCAATTTCTTCAAGAGTATTGCCAAGCAAATTTGTATGGTCGAGCCCAATATTGGTGATAACCGACACGAGCGGTGTGATAACATTCGTAGAATCGAGCCGTCCGCCCAAACCGACTTCTATTACGGCATAATCGACCTTGCGTTTGGCAAAATAATCGAAAGTAAGCGCAACGGTAATTTCAAAAAATGACGGCTGAATAGTTTCGATTTGCGAAGCTATTTTTTTTACAAAAGCCGTAACATATTGTTTGCTAATATTTTCGCCGTTAATTTTTATACGTTCCCGAAAATCAAGCAAATGCGGCGATGTGTAAAGTCCCACTTTGTAACCGGCTTCTTGCAAAATAGAAGCGGTACAGTGCGAAGTTGAACCTTTGCCGTTTGTTCCGGCAATGTGTATGCAGCGAAGTTTTTTATGCGGATTGCCAAGCGCTTCGAGTAAGGCAAGGGTGTTGCTTAAATTGGGTTTGTAAGCCGCTGTGCCAACTTTTTGATAGCAGGCTGCACGGGCAAAGAGCCATTGTATGGTTTCGTTGTAATTCATTGCGTTTCATGCAACTTAGTCCTATTCATAAAAGCCGCATACCCAATGCTTTGCGCGCCACTCGGATATTCTTCTATAAAATAATACGTTGCGCCCCACGTGTGTTCCACCATACGGAAAATTTCAACCATGGAGCCGTTGTTCAAAATCACACGAGTGATTTTTCGCTGAGGTTCTTGTGTTACTTCTATGGTGCGAGTTTCGGGGTAACGCAATCGCAGAGAATCTTGATACGTTGAAAAATTGATAACCATGGGGGGCTTTTTGTCCGCAGGTTGTGGTTTTGCCGGTTGTGGTTTTGGTGTTGGCGGCTGTTGTGCAATTTGTTGCATTTTTGCCACAGGGTCGGGTATTGGTGCGGGCTCGGGTTGAGGAGCAGGTTCGGTTATTTGTGCTATTTGCACCGGTTTTTCCTGCACGGCTTTTTGCGGTTTTGCAAAATCGGGTGCTTGTTTTGGTATTTGCGGTAGCGGCTCACGTTTTTGCGGCATTTCGTTTGAGGCAATGTTTTTGTAATTTTCGTTAAACAAATCGTTCATAAGCGCAAGTGTGCGATTTGCCTCGGCAGCGTTGGCACTCGACGCTATAATCTGCTTGCGCAAATCGCGTTTGAAAATTTCGTCGACCTGTTCATCGGTTAGCGGCACAAACGCCGGGTAATAAATATTATCTATATTTTTTGGTTGAATTGAACGCAATTCTTTACTGATAAGCGAATCTAAGTCAATGCCGAGCAATTCGGCTTTTACTTCAAAATGCTCCAATTCGGTTTTTATATCTACTAATTTATAAGAAGTATATTGGCGTTCCGGACGAATTTTGGCAGCCTCAATAAAGAATTTACGCGCAGCATAGAATTGATTCTGGTTGTAAAATTCCGTCCCTTGGTTAATGAGTGCCAAATACTTTTTTTCGTCAAGAATTGAATCGTTTTGAATTTCAGAGCCTTTGCGGGCATCGTTTAGTTTTTGTTTGAAAATTTTGTCGTTCACTATGCGTTGTTGCACCATATAATCCACATCGACGTCGTAGAAAAAACCATTCATTTTTTGCGAGTGTTGAATGGTGTGAAACACGCCTTTGAACAAATCGCCGTGTTCTTCTTCGGGTTTAAACATGTGAAACGACAGTTCCAACGGACGATAACCGCCTTGTTTTGCCTCTTTGGGCAATTTTAATTGTGCGGCAATTTGTATTTTTGTGTACCCGTGTTTTTCAAATATAATCATATAATTTTTACCATAAGGCAAATACAATTCATACGTACCATATTCATCGAGTTCTATTTTTTGAATTGTTGCATAGCGTTCTATCACTCTAATTGTGGTGCCTACAACGCTTTCGCCTTCATCGTAAATCGAAATTTGACCGAAAATTTTTAAATCATCTTGCGCAAATGCAATCGTGGTTGCAAACGCGCACAAAAAACTGATTATGAGGGTTTTTGATAAGATTTTTTTCACTGTGTTAAAATTTAGGCAAAAGTACAAATTAATTGATAATTGATAATTAATAATTGATAATTAATTTAGTTGACGAGTTAACAAGTTGACAAGTTAACAAGGAAATAAACCTTGTCCCCCTCGTCAACTTGTTAACTCGTTTACTTGTCAACTTATTATCTATTTCCTAATCCCTAAAACCTTCATAATTTCCTCCTGCGTAGCCTCGCCCGATTTTTCCCACACTTTTTTACCGTTTTTAAAAATGATTAAATACGGTACGCTTGTAATGTTTTTTTCTTTGGCAAGCAATCTATTTTGGTCAAAATCAACGGTAAGTAATTGAAACTGGTCAGAGTATTTTTCAAATAATTCATTCACTATTGGCAACATTTTGCGGCATGGAGCGCACCACGGAGCGTAAAAATCGACCAACACATAACCTTTTGCCTGTGTTATTTTATTGTAATCGGCTACCGTCATTTCGCCTTTCCCCGAAAGGTCCTGGTCTATGGGTTTACCTGCTTTCGACCACGCATTGATGCCGCCTGCAAGTTCGTACACCGTTGTAAATCCCGCTTGCTCGAAAATCGCCAATGCCGCTTTGCTACGTGGACTCGCCAAACAATAAATAAGAACCGGCTGATTTTTATCTAATTTTTGAATTTGCTCGGCGAAATCCGCTGCTTTAAAATCCATGTTTTGAGCACTTTGTATGCGGTATTTTGCAAACTCGGCAGGAGTGCGCACATCTATTAATTGCGCTCCTTTGGTGGCTATCAACTGTTTTTCAAATTCATCGACAGAAACTGAGGTTATTTGAGCATTGGTGCAGGTGGCGAATAAAATGGGGAGGAGGAATGTAAAATATTTTTTCATGGTTGTTTGTGGATGTTACATTGATATTTGGTTGATATTCAGTCGATATTCATTGATATTCGATAGATATGTTTTCTGTTATTGGCTGCGCCGAGCTAAAGGTTCAGTTATTCAATTACTTAGTTATTTAAATATGCGTCAAAAGTATGAAAAATTTATAAAGAAATAAGAAAAATCACTATTTTTACAAACGTGAATTGTGAACGCACTGCGTTCACAATTCAATTGCTCGGAGAATTACAGCGAGAATTGCGGAGGATTGAGGGGTAAATTTTTTGTTGGTGCGCTGTGGTTTGGCTGGGTGAATGATTTTCTTTGCATTATTAAAACAAAAATAATGATTAGAAGAAAAAGAAGAACTATATTTGAAAACAAAAAAGATAGCTTATGAAAAAAAGAAATTATTGGGCAGTTGGAGCAAATTTTAGTGGAGAAGATGTGTCGTTAGAATTTATAAAAAGAGAGATTTGGTATGATGGCTATGCCGCAAATGACAATGAAAAAAACAAATCAACCTTAGAAAAAGTTGAAGTGGGAGATGTTTTAGTGTTAAAATCAAGTGCAACGAAAGGACAAGGACATTCAATAACATTCACAAAATTAAAGGCAGTAGGCGAGATAATAGAGAAAGAAAATTATTATACTTTTAAAGTAAAATGGCTTAACATTTCGGAACTACCAAAAGATTTTGATGGAATTTCATACAGAAACACTATAGAAATTATGCGAGATGATGAAATGTTAAAATTTGTTCAATCCGAAATAAAAAAGAGAAGTGAAATGGAAAAGATAAAAGAAATCGCAGAATTACTTAAAGCGAACAAAAATTTAATTTTAACAGGTGCGCCCGGCACAGGAAAAACTTATTTGGCTAAACAAATTGCCGAAGCAATGAATGCGGAAATTTGTTTTACGCAATTCCACCCCTCTTATGATTATACAGATTTTGTTGAAGGACTTCGTCCTGTTCAATCAAAAAAAGATGGAAACATTGACTTTGAACTTAAAAACGGTATTTTCAAGACTTTTTGTAAAAGAGCTTTAGATAACATTCTCTTAACAAAAGAAGATGAAAAAATAAAAACCTTACCTCAAAACGAACAAAATGAACGATTGGCTTTTGAAACAAAACTAATAAATGCCTATAATTCCTTGTGTGATGATATAGAAAATGGAAAAAACACTTTGCCATTGAATAACGGCAACAATAGTAAGTTTTTATCTATAAATGATAATGGTACTATTGAATGGTTTCATAAAACCACTAACTCTTCTTTTTCCGAAATGAAAGTAAAAAGAAATGCTAAGAGTTTCTTTTTTGACTTATATTCACAAAAAAATAACTTCAAACCAAATCGAAAATTTTTAGGGGGAGGAGATACGAGCACAACTTGGGCAATTCTTAATGAATTATTTAAAAAAGTAAGAGAAAGTAGTAGTGCTGAAAATTTCAACATTGAACAAGAAATTAATAATGAAAAATCGTATGTTTTTATTATTGACGAAATCAATCGTGGCGAAATTTCTAAAATTTTCGGCGAACTATTTTTTTCAATAGACCCTGACTATAGAGGCATAGATGGAAAAGTAAAAACACAATACGCTAATATTCAAACAGAAGAAACGCTATTTGCTGATGATTTGGAAGAAGGCGATTTTTACATTCCCGAAAATGTGTACATCATAGGCACAATGAATGATATTGACCGTAGCGTTGAAAGTTTTGATTTTGCTATGCGCAGGCGTTTTACTTGGAAAGAAATTACAGCCGAACAGAGTGCCGAGAATATGAATTTGTCCGAAGAATGTAAAAACAGAATGGCAAAATTGAATGCGGCAATTTCTCAAATAGACGGATTAAATTCTTCATATCATATCGGAGCTGCGTATTTTTTGAAGTTGAAAAATTACAATGATGACTATCAAAAACTTTGGGATTTACATTTATTCCCACTATTGTTTGAGTATTTGCGAGGAACTTCAAATACAGACGATAATCTTAAAAAATTACAATCTGCATACTTAAATAGTAGCAATCTTGATGAGAACAACGGACAATAATTGTTGCAAATCTCTTTCTGATTGTCAATATGACGAGCAAAAACATCGTATTGACGATTTGACAGCTATTGCCAATCGGAGTTTGATTGATTTACAGGAAATTAATCCCGATTTGCTTATTTTTCCGCAATCGTTGGGGCAGTATAATGATGATGTTGAAAAAACGCCTGTTTTTTCGTTGCACGACAAGAAATTAACAACCTATAATCTTATGGGGTTTGTCGGGAAAAATAATACGCAACTTACAATAACTTCTCGATTTGCAAACGGTGACGAAAAAGATTTTTTCTTGCACTATATGTTGCAAAAAGTATTTGCAATAAATCTTTTGAAATTCGACCAAACGTCAAATAATGAGAATATTTGGGACTTTTTGTTGTATCTATTTCCCTATTATCTCAAAAAAGCCTATTTGCAAGGATTGTTTAAAGCATACAAACGCGAAGATTATAACAATGCAAACGTGAAAGGAACGATTGATGTAAAACGACACATTCGCACAAATATTCCTTTTGCAGGAAAAATTGCATATACAACACGAGAGCACAGCTACGACAATAATATAACTCAACTTATAAGGCATACGATTGAACATATACAAACACACCCTTTCGGTGGCGGTATTTTGACTTCTGATAGCGAAACACGTGATGTTGTAAGCAAATTTTGCTTCGTAACGCAAAATTCATACAATAAAAATGCTCGACAAAAAATAATTTCTGCAAATCTAAAACCTGTTTCACACCCATTTTTTACGGAATACAAAATGCTGCAAAAAATTTGTTTGCGAATTTTGCGCTGTGAAAAATTATCATTTGGGGTTGAAAATAATAAAATTTATGGATTGTTATTCGATGGAGCGTGGTTGTGGGAAGAATATTTGAATAAAGTGTTTATAGAACAAAATTTTGGTTTTATTCATGCAGAAAATAAAACAGGAAAAAATCCGATTTATTTGTTTGAAAATAATGGGTATAAAAGATTTCCGGATTTTTACAAATCTGATTTTATACTTGATGCAAAATATAAAAACTTGGATTTGAAAAATATGGATAGAAATGATTTGCATCAAATTATTGCCTATATGTATGTTCAACAGGTAAAATTAGGGGGATTTATTTATCCTTGCAAAGAGGAAAGAAAAGTAGAAACAGTAGGAATTTTAAAAGGCTATGGCGGAGATGTTAGAAATTGGAGTGTGCAAATTCCACAAACAGCAAAAAATTTTGCCGATTTTCAAAATAAAATGAAAAAAAACGAAGAAAATTTGAGAAACCGCCTCAATTTGGCATAGTCAATCATTTCCTTTGTAGAAAATTAAATCAACAAACAATTAAAAATTAAAATTAATGTTTGTTATTTCAAACAAAAACAATATTTTTGTGCAAAATATAAAACATTATGAAGTCCACTAAAACAATATTATTACCAAAACTAACCAGAATACTGGAAGAATTAGGCGAAAACATAAAATTTGCCCGTTTGCGCCGGAAACTTACAGCCGAGCAGGTTGCCGAACGAGCGGGAATATCTCGTTCCACGCTATGGCAGGTAGAACGGGGCGTGGCGAGCGTTTCGTTGGGAACATACGCGCAGATTTTATTCGTGTTGGGTTTGGAAAAAGATTTACAATTGGTGGCGAAAGACGATGTGTTGGGCAGGAAATTGCAAGATTTGGAATTGACCGTTGGTAAGCGTGCGCCTAAAAAATAATGGAATATGAAACCCACATGATACCAAATCACACAAGTAAATGATTATCATGTGGGTTCCATCTGACCTTTGAAAAAACAATTAAAAATAAACAGATGAAAAACGAGAAGAAAAAAATATTCGTGTATGCCGATTGGGAAAAATTTGCAGTTCCTGCATTAATGGGCGTGCTTTCTGTTGATTTTTTGCGAGGGAAGGAAATTTTTTCGTTTGAATATGCCAATGAATGGCTGCAGACGAACAATACGCAAATGCTCGACCCCGATTTGGGATTGTATTCGGGTGCGCAATACGTGCGCGATGAAAAAACGAATTTCGGACTTTTTTTAGACACTTCGCCCGACCGTTGGGGACGTGTGCTTATGAAACGTCGTGAGGCATTGTGTGCCAAACAAGAAAAACGACCGGTGCGCACCTTGCTCGAAACCGATTTTTTGCTCGGCGTTTACGATTTGCACCGAATGGGCGCATTGCGTTTTAAAACCGCACTAACCGGCGATTTTTTGGACAACAATAAAGAATTTGCCACGCCACCGTGGACTTCAATACGGGAATTGGAATACGCAAGTTTGGAATTGGAAAAAAACATTGAGCTCGACAATCCCGATTTGTTGCAATGGCTGAATATTCTTATTACTCCGGGTTCTTCGCTTGGCGGTGCGCGTCCCAAAGCAAGCGTACAGCATACCGACGGTTCGCTTTGGATTGCCAAATTCCCCAGCAACAACGACGATGCCGATACCGGAGCGTGGGAGTTGGTAGTAAATGATTTGGCAACGAAAGTCGGAATAACCACCGCCGAAGCCACAATAAAAAAATTCAACAGCAAGCATCACACCTACCTCACAAAACGTTTCGACCGCACGGCAAACGGCAAGCGCATTCATTTTTCTTCGGCAATGACTTTGCTTGGCTACACCGATGGTGCAAGTGCCGAAAACGGTGTGAGCTACCTCGAATTAGCTGCGTTTATTACTCAAAATGGCGCATACGTGAAAGACGATTTGGTAGAACTTTTCCGGCGAATAGTATTTTCCATAGCTGTAAGCAATACCGACGACCATTTGCGAAATCACGGTTTTTTGCTGACGAAACAAGGTTGGAAACTTTCGCCGGCTTACGACGTCAATCCCAATCCGTATGGCACGGGGTTGAAACTCAATATTTCGGAAGACGATAATTCTTTGGATTTCGGTGTGGCACAAAGCGTTGCACCTTATTTTCGATTGCAGGAAAAAGAGGCTGTTCGCATTATTGAAAACACAAAATCAGTTGTATCGAAATGGGAAGAAGCGGCAGCAAAATACCAAATTCCAAAATCGGAACGAGAAATGATGCGTGGGGCTTTTGAAAGGGTTTTGTAATTTGTTTTTTTGAAAAAATTTTAAAGGTGTGCTGTGGTTTGGCATGGTGGAGGTTTATTTTTGCAGGAAATGGCGGATAAACCGCATCGGTTAAGATATTGGTAAAATAGGGAACAAGTTGACGAGTTGACAAGGAAACGAGGGAATAGGAGTGAGGAATTTTCTAATAAACTGTATAAAAACCGAACAAAAAGTGTTCAAAGATGAACGCTTTTGAAAATTGCAAAATTATCGAATTGCCTAAAAATCAGTATTTTAAATTTTCGGCATGTGTGTTGTTTGTAACAAATAGAAGATTTACCGGATTGTTTACGGTATTTCTACAACATAACAATCATCTTTTTGTTTAATTTTTAAATTTTAAAACAATGAACTCAAAAAATCTTTTTTCTCATGGTATTGTAATAATAACATTTTTATTTTTTCTTGGAGTTGTGGCACGAGCAAATGATTGTTCGTCAGTTCCGGGCAACAATGCCTCGTTTGTGATTCCCACCGATTTAGAATATACTTATAACAATATTACTATTGACGGTGAAGACCAAATACTTCCCGCAGAGCCCTTGCTATTTACAGCAACCACCCTGCATTCGGCAGTACTTGTAACATGGGAAATGCAGGGCAAAACCAACAACAATTATTTCACGCTGTGGCGTACACAAGGCGGAGTACAATTCTATGAAATAGCCCGTATAACCGCTGCCGGTACTGCAATACAAGCGCAACAATATAGTTTTACAGATGAAAATCCATATCAGGGAATTTCGTATTATCTCCTGTCGAAAACCGATTCCGACGGCTCAACAACCTTTTATCACGTTGTGCCGGTGTATTTTAGCAATTCGCCCGAAAATATTGAGGTTTCCGAACCGACATTGGTTAAAGTATCGGTGGAGAGAAAATAGGAAATAAGGGACAAGGGAACATGAACAAGGGGGAATAGGAAAGTTTCCTAAACTCTCGTTCCCTTGTCATTTTAAAAACTTATTTCCTTTTTTCCTCACCAACTAAAAAACTCTTTTCCTCGTCAACTAAAATAAGTCCTCTTTATCATGTTCGTTGCCAAAGTCGAAACATGGCTGTTAAGAATTTTCTGTTCACTTTTTTCTATTCCGGCATATCTGCCCGAATGTTCTTTGAGAAAATCTTCCAAAATATCTTTACTGAACATTCCAATCAGTTTACCAAAATCTTTTATCGAAAATTCCCCTATGTGGCTCACAACGTTGGCAAGACGGTTTTCGGTAATATATTCGTCGGCAATGAGGAGCAGAGCGTTTAATTCTTCGCTGTACGTGGGTTTCACAAACAATTTCGGCGCACGTTTTTTGACAGATTTTTTCTCGGCAAATTTTGCATTTTTGTTTTTCAACACCACCCGCGCGCCATTGTGCAAATACGCCGTAACCACGGGGCGTATAATCACGCCTTCGCACACATTGCCCTCAATTGGCGGCAAACCCAGCCATTCGGCAATCACACTTTGAAATTCATTCGGGTATTGCAAACAATCTTTCAAACTGCCTCGGAATAAAGTTTTTGCATAGAAAAATCCGAATTTCTCAAAAAATCCGTTCGCCTCATCTATCGGTAAATATTTGCCGGTTTCGTTGGTGGTAATATACAAATCAAAGGCATAAAATTCGTGTTGCGGACAATAGTAAACGCCTTTTTGTATAAGCGTGAGTTTATTATTGTTTTTCACATCGGGGTGCGGGTATTTTCCACCGAACATTTCGCCAAAAATAGTAATGGTTTCTGTGGTGGGAATACTTTCTTTAACTGCTGAAAATAAGGTAATTACTTTTGGTTTATATTGTTCAAGCAATTCTTCGTAATCGTAAAATTTTTCATTTGCCTCTATCAAAGCAGTGCGTTTGCCCACGTTTACATTCACGCCATCGGTTATAAAACTAAAATTTGAGCCGTGTACTTTTTCTTGTACTACAAATTCTTGATTGTCAAAACCTTCGTCGAATATTTTTTCGATAAAACTTTTATCGAACGTGTTTTCTATTGAGTTGTATTTTTTGAATTGTAACATGATTTTTGGGGTTAATGGTTAGTGATTAGTTGTTAGTTTTTGTCTGCCGTATTTTTTCTTCGAGTTGTTTTATTCTGCCTGTCAATTTGTCAAAAGTCAGTGAATTGCCGTAAATCATTGTGCGTTGCATTGTTTCGTAATCTTCGCGCCAACCGGCAATGACGTGTGCAGGCGGAATAAGGCAAATATTGGGGCGAATATCCTGCGAATAATCAACGCTGCTGATATGCGTAAACCGCTCTCTGTGGTGGCGAATGGTGTCCCAAAGCTCATTGTCGGAAATTGCAGTTATAGCAAAATCATTATCCATCATTTTTTCTAAATCGTACAAATGACGGCTTTTTCTGTTTGCTCGCATTTGTCCGTTGCCGGTAAAAATTTCGTGCAGCAAAAATGCTTTTTCGATAAATGTTTTTGCAGGAACGGCTGTGTTTATCGGATTGTTTTCAATGGTGGTATCAACATTCAAATTCTCGGAAATCATACTTGTAATCTCGCGTTTTGCCGTTGGCTCAAAAAGTGCTCTTGCACCAATTTCCAACACAATTTCCGATTTCACGTATGGCATATCGTCGAACAGCGATTTGTAGCGGATAAATATTTTTCTCGGTTCGGGGTAGGTTTTGTCGCCTTCGCCGTTTGGTTGCGGCTCAACGGTAAAAATATGCTGCAAATCGTATTTTTCAAATGCTTTTTGCAATTCCGAACAAAATGTATCTCTGACAAATAAAGACGATTGTTTGCGAAGTTTTTTAATTTGCTTTACGGTCAAATCGCCCTGTAAACCAAACAACTCCCTGTCAACAGTCATATCAATATCTTCGGAAAATCGTTCAATAACATTCCAAACTTTGCTCAACGAAGTTCCGCCCTTGAAAACGAGTTTGTCGGCAAATGGGAATGAAAAAATCAGTTGCAGAATGGTTGTTACCCAGAGGTCTTTTTCTATGATTTGTACCCACAAATCGTCTAATTTTGCACTTGTTTGCTCTATAGCGAGTTGGCGTTGTTCGTTGGTAAGTTTGAAAAAATTATTCATATAGTTTGATTATCAGTTTTTTAATCCACGCGGGCATCAGTTCTATATCTTGCAAAACTTCTTCTTTGGGTGCTTGTTGCAATACATATTTTAGTCTATCTAAATGCTCTTGCGTTACTTCGTCTTTTTTTATTGCTTTTAAGGCAAATGTAATTAACATTGCCAAATAGCTTTTGAAAGCAAGGTTTTTGGGCGCGGTATGTTGAAATAAAATGCCTTTCCCTTTGCCAATTTTTATTCTGCGCGGCGAGCCGTCGGTCAAATAAACGGCATTGGCAGGCACTTGTGTAGAAAACCCCAAACGATTGAGGGCATAAACGCCTGTAGGAACAATCCTCGCTTTGTCTTTTTTTGCAATGGCTTTTACAATCTCATCTATCGACGGATACAATACGCCCAATCCCAATACTTTGTCTATTTTCGGGTACAAATAAATTCCTTCGCCAAGACGCAAAATTAAACCATTTTTACACAAACGCGATAGCGTTTGACGCACGGTAACATTTGTGCCAAAAGCCGAAAAATCGTTCGAAGAAATAATTTTTCCACGCCCCTTTTTCTTTATTGCTGTTTCTATTTGACTATGAGTTGATTGCATTATGTTTTGTTGTTTTATTTTGTCACACATTTACCGTAAATGTGTGACAAAATTCACATTGCAAATATACAATTATTTTTGATAAAATCATATCTTTTTTTCATTTTATTTTCTAACACTTTTACGTAAAATATGTTAGAAATTTTGTCACACATTTAGCATAAAAGTGTGACAAAATTACATTCTAAAAAAATGCAATAAAAAACCACCAAAACCTTTTTGCAAGGTAGTGGTGGTTTGATAGTTTTAATGAGTTAATTTTGAAACTACTTTATAAATTAGCTGTATGTAAATATTCATATAAATACCATTTTCCATTATTTTTTTTGAAGAAAAACGTACCCCAAAGAGCTGTCTCGTCAAAACCAAGTTTGTAGATAATAATATTGCTACTTTCATACCAAGTACCGTTCCATTCTGTACCATCAATTGTTTTTGTTGTCCCATTATTCATAAAATATTCATCACTCCAAAAAGTCCAATTCTTTTTTAATTTTTCTTCATTCCACATTTCTAAAACCTCTTCATAATCGTCATCAAGGTATCTGTACCGCAAAGACTTATGTATTGATGCTATTTGACTATCTCTGTTTTTTGAAAAAACTTCAAAGAACTCCAAAAAACTCACCTCAAATTTTTCATCATCAATCTTTTCGGGAATTTTTACTCCTTCGTATTCATATGTGGAAGCATTTTTCTGTTTTTCTTCCATTTTCTCTTTTTCATATCTTCTTAAAAATCTATAAGATTCTCCTTGTATGAATTTGTCAAGTTGCTCTTGTACATCATCTTTTTTCAATTCCCACACATTTTTGGGATTAAAAATTAAATCTTCTGATTTTCCTAATGGATAGCTATCGTTATAATCAAAATAGGCAACAGTTACATCGTAAGGTGCTATTTTGAAAATATCCCTCATACATTCTAAAGGCATTGGAAAATCAACATCTTTAAAATTCCTATCTTCATCAAAATCTATCACATAAGGCAAATCATCTGTTTTTGACATTTTGAATAAAATATGTCCTTTGTTTTTATCTATGCCTATTTTAAATTTAACTAAATAAGCATTTGGAATTTTAGGAAAAGAATCAATGCTTACAATTTTTATGGTCTTCATATGAAAACTCTCAAAGTCCATATTGTTACTTGTTTTTTTAAACTCTTCATCTTCTTCAGCAAGCATTTTTTGAGTACTTCTTAAAATGTAGCGGATTGGACTTTCTGCATTGTAATCTCGCTTGGGATAATACCATTTGAAAAAATTATTAAGTTGTTCATAAACTGATTTTCCGTCATTTTTACCGGATTCTTTATAAGATTTCCAATCGTTTTCCATAAATTTGGCTGCCTTATATAACATATCATCATACTTGCTTATAAGTCCTCGTATTTCTTTTTCAGTTAAAGGACTTGGATTAGGCGTTGAACACGCAGAAGTTAATAGTGGCAATAAAGCCATCAACACGCTGAATTTTAATAATTTTCTCATACATTTTAAATTTAATTGATTTATAATTTGTTTTTATTTTTCGGAAATTTTGACATTAAAAAAGCGTGAAACTCAACCGTTCCCCGCTATTGATGGTATTTGCCGTAACCTTTGAAATCAAGAAACCAAGTTAAGTTCACGCAACGCGCGTGAACACCCAACTTACTCTTTGATTTCTATTTTCAAATCGGCAAATTTTACAATAGCAAAGAAATAAAGCAAAATGCTTTTCCAATAAAGTATCATAAAGTGCTTGTAGGCACTGATTTTATTTTTCGTTTTACAATTGAGCAAAATTATGAATTTTTGGAATACACAAACACAAAAAACGGTAAAACTTTCAATTGCAAAAATTTTACGCATTGCGAATGGTTGAAAACCATTTATAACCCAGCCCAACGGCAACGCCTTGGGGTAACAATAAAAATACATATATACGCCTTGAAAAGGCAACATATTTTGTAATTTTGCAGAAAAATAAAATTATGTCGCAGTCATTATCAAAATTGTACGTTCACATTGTTTTTCATATCAAAAATAACGATGTAACAATTTGCCCCGAAGACGAAAAAGAATTGTATGCCTACATTGGTGGAATAATCAAAGCAAACAATGCCTTGCCGATTATGATTAACGGAACGGAAAATCACGTACACATTTTAACAACGATGTCGAAAAACATATCGTTGGCACAATTTGTTGAAGAAATAAAGCGCAATAGTAGTCGCTGGATTAAAAGCAAGGGCGAGCATTATCGTTTTTTTGCGTGGCAAGGTGGTTATGCAGGGTATTCAGTTAGTCAATCGAAAGTAAAAATTGTTGAAAATTATATTGAAAAACAAAAAGAGCATCACAAAAGTGAGACATTTCAAGAGGAGTATGTGAAATTTCTGCGAGAATACAATGTTGATTTCGACGAAAAATATCTTTGGACGTAATCTATGCTGCCTTTTCAAGGCGCACAAAAGAATGTGTTATTGTTTCCCCAAGGCGTTGCCATTGGGCTGGGTTATAAATGGTTTTCAACCATTCGCAGTACGAAAATTTCGTCCGACCGTTTTATCTACAACGTTGTAATTTACAAGATAATTTATATCTTTGGCAATTACAGAATACTGAATACATAAAAATATGTCCTACAAAAGTTTAAAAGATTACATCGCAAAACTGCAAAAACAAGGCGAATTAATAGAAATTCACGAAAAAGTGAACACCGAATTGGAAATTACCGAAATAGCCGACAGATTTTCAAAACAAGATGCGGCGCACAATAAAGCGCTGTTGTTTACCAATACCGGTACGCAATTTCCTGTGTTTATCAATAGTTTTGGCAGCGAACGCCGTATGGCAATGGCTTTGAGTGCAACGGATTTAGATGAGCCGCGTCGAAGAATTGATGCACTTTTTTCGCAAGTAATGTCGCCCAAAGAAAGTTTGTGGGACAAACTCAAAATGCTACCCTTACTTTCGGAACTCAATACGTGGATGCCGAAAAAAATACGAGGCAAAGCGGCATGTCAAGAATGTATGCAGCATAATCCGAACTTGAACGATTTGCCAATTCTAAAATGCTGGCAACACGATGGCGGAAAATTTATAACCCTGCCAATGGTCATAACGCAACACCCTACGCTTGGCACTCGCAATGTGGGCATGTATCGCATGCAGGTGGTAAACCAAAACACTACTGCCATGCACTGGCACACGCACAAAACGGGCGCAAACCACTACGAAGCGTATAAAAAACTTGGACAAAAAATGCCGGTTGCTGTTGCTTTGGGCGGCGACCCTGCGCACACATTTTCGGCAACAGCTCCCTTGCCCGAAAATATTGACGAATTTATGCTTTCGGGATTTTTGCGGCAACGACACGTGGAACTTGTAAAATGCGTAACAAACGATTTGTACGTTCCTGCCGATGCCGATTTTATCATAGAAGGCTACGTTGACCCCACAGAAGAAAAATTTTTGGAAGGTCCCTTTGGCGACCACACCGGATTTTATTCTTTGCCCGATTATTACCCGCTATTTCACGTAACCTGCATTACGCACAAGAAAAATGCAATTTACCCTGCTACAATTGTGGGCATTCCGCCAATGGAAGATGCGTGGATTGGCAAAGCAACCGAACGCATATTTTTAGCCCCAATTCGTTTGCTTATGGTTCCCGAAATGATTGATTACGCAATGCCTTTCGAGGGCGTGGCGCACAATTTGGTAATTGTAAAAATACGCAAAACCTTTGCAGGACAAGCATTTAAAGTTATGAATACCTTGTGGGGCGCAGGGCAAATGATGTTCAACAAATGTTTGATAGTTGTTGATGAAAATTGCGACATACACAACCCGCAGGAAATTGTAAATGCAGTGTTGCGCAATTGTGCAATTGCAACCGATGTACTCATAACAAAAGGTCCGCTCGATGTGCTTGACCATGCCGCTCCGCAAACGGGTTTTGGTAGTAAAATAGGTTTCGATGCTACCGACAAAACGCTTGAAAATCCTACCACATCGCTCGCTTCTACCACATCGCCTGCTTCTACCACATCGCTCGCCTCTACCACATCGCTCGCG
>WQTX01000046.1 GCA_009786075.1 Bacteroidota bacterium
CACTTCGTTCGCAATGACGCTCTTTCGAGGGTTAGCACAAATCAACAAAAGAGCGTCATTGCGAGGAACGAAGCAATCCATTTTTTCTAAAATATAACAATTTACTTATTACAACGTGTACGATTGAAAATATCGTTGTAAACCGTCGATTGGTTTTTGAATGATGCCGTGTATCGAAATTCCAATGTTGAGCAAAACCGGAGCAAGAAATTCTTCAAAATGATAGGCTATAGAGCCCACAAAACATATTGAATTGCAATGAGTGTATTGTGCAATTTTTCGCACATGCAGCTGTGCAAATTCTTGAAACGCCCTGTTGATAATGCGTTGCATTGCCTCTTCGTGTTTGTGTTTTGTGCAAAAACGGCTAAAATCGCCCAAATACAAATTGGGAAATGGCTCTTTATACACATTGTGCAGTACGTTGGTAAGATTGGTGTTGTAGGTTGCAAAAAAATCATCAATACAGTGTTTGGGCAATCGTTCTTCAAACACGGCTTTTATCAGCATTTTGCCAAGATACGCGCCGCTGCCTTCGTCGCCCAAAATATAGCCCAGCGATGGTAGTGTGTAGCTCAGTTCCGAACCATTCCAAAACCCAATGCTCATACCTGTGCCCAATATGCACACTATACCTTTCTGTTCGCCAAAACTTGCACGAGCCGCTCCGCACAAATCGCTTTCAACGAGTATTGTGCCATGAGTAAAAAACTGCTGTAATGCTTTTTGTACCGTATAACTTGTATGTGTACCTTTGCAACCGGCACCGAAAAAATAACAATGTGAAATATCGAAAGGGGAGAGGTGTGCCGGAAATTGTTCACGCACAATGTTTGTAATTGTTGCACTATCAACAAAATAGGGGTTCAATCCCAAAGTTTGAAATGAATGAGTTTTGTTGTTGTCAATAATGCGCCAATCTGTTTTGGTGGAACCGCTGTCTGCTACTATAATCATTTTTTTAGGAGTTAGGGGTTAGGGACTAGGAATTAGGAACAAGGGATTGCTTCGTCGTTCCTCCTCGCAATGACGCCCTTTTGAGGTTTTGTGCGAACTTCCTAAGGAGCGTCATTGCGAGGAACGAAGCAATCCATGCAATTTAGTGTTACTTACAATTTGAAACAAAGCGAAAATACAAAATATTACGGAATACTGCATAAAAAAAGACGAACAAAAATTCGTCTTTTATTCTTTGAGTACCTCGGGCGGGAATTGAACCCGCACGGACTAATGTCCACAGGATTTTAAGTCCTGCGTGTCTACCAATTCCACCACCAAGGCTCCGGTGTGAGCGAGAGACGGGATTCGAACCCGCGACCCCGACCTTGGCAAGGTCGTGCTCTACCAACTGAGCTACTCTCGCAAATGCGTTGCAAATGTAGATAAAAATTTTTACCCTGCAAGTGTTTGAAAAATTTTTTATGGTTTTTTTGTTGCGATTTATACTAAATATTTGTTTATCAGAGCGATAATTTTTAATCATTTTATAATTTTTTTGTGTAGTTGCTCTCTATTTTGTATGTTTGCTTAAAATTAAGGACAATAATATGGTACATAATAAGCAGCGTTACGAGCATTTTTGCAGTGAACACCCCGAAATACCGCTTTTTATGCAGGCGTGGTGGCTCAATGCTGTAACTGTGCCCGTTGGTAAAGATTGGAACGCATTGTTTGTTGAAGAAAATGGCGAAATTGTTGCCGTAATGCCGTATCATTCTCTGCGGAAATGGGGATTTACCGTTGTTATTCAACCACAATTAACGCAACACAACGGTGTGTGGATTGATTATCGGAAAGAACAAAAATTGCACAAACGCTATTCGTTTGAAAAACGAGTGATGAATAGTTTAGTCGACCAATTAGAAGCATTAAAAATTTCGTTTTATTCGCAAAATTTTCATCATTCGTTCACCAATTGGCAGCCGTTTTATTGGCGAGGTTTTGAGCAAAGCACGCGATATACCTATATGATAAGGAATATTGCCGATTTGGACAGCGTTTTCGAAAATATTTCGCCAAAATACCGGAAGCAAATACGAAAAGGCGAGCAGGATTTTGAGGTGGATTATGATTTGCAGCCCGAAGAATTTTTTGATTTTCACCAAAAAATGTTGTTAAAAAAAAATGACAAAATTTCGTATTCAAAAAATCTTTTTTTGTCGATTTACCAAGCGACAACCGCGCGAAATCAAGGGGAAATTATTGCAATACGAGATAAAAATAGAGAATTATTGTCGGCGCTTTTTGTTGTGTGGGACGAAAATACGGCTTACAATTTGATTGCAACGCGACAAAAAAATGACGAGGGGAATACTGCTTTGATTTTCATGATTTGGACAGCAATGCAATCGCTGAGCGGTACGACAAAAAATTATGATTTTGAAGGAAGCATGATTGAAGGCGTTGCTGCAAGAAATCAACAATTTGGTGCAGAACAAGTGCCGTATTTCACTATTACGAAACGATATTCAAAAATTTTTGATATTTTGCAAAAAATAAAAAAATGAAAATAATCGACAAAAACACATTTTTTGAAATAACAAAATCATTTGATTATGTGCCATTTACGCAAAGCGATGGGTGGCGGGCATTTCATTCCATAAAAGACGAAAATCGGTTTGTGTTTTTTGTGGATTCGACTGAAAAACCAACAATTGCTTGTATGGGGCATGTGAAAAAATTTGCGTGGTTGAAAATGTTGCAAATTGAAGGTGAATGTTTGTTGGACGAAAAAAACATTGCCAGCAAAAAAATTCGTGAATTTTATAAAGCAATTTCGCAGATGGGTTTCGATATGGTTGAAGTGTGTTCTTCGTTGCCCTACAATGCGTTGTACGAAATTGGTATTCGCGAGGCAGGCTATTTGCGTCCGGTTGGAATGTTTTCGTCTCAATTGTCGAATTGGATTAATTTACAGCACGATATACGGTATAATGAAAATTGGAAACGGAACTTAAAAAAATCGGAACATGTACATTTGAAATTACAAGTTTTGGAAAATCCAACAGATGAACATATATCATTGTATGCCGATTTTTACAATCGATTCACAAAATCGAAAGGATTTTCGCATGCAATTTCCTTGGTGCAACTCAAAAAAATGTTGCAAACGGGGAATTTTTCGTTGGCTTTGGTTAGCAATGAAAACGAACAAATTGTGGCGGGAATGGTTTTTTATCGTCATTTGCAACACGCAGGCTTGTTTATTGCCGCACGAAATGCAGATAACACCGACGATGTAGGTGTTACGTTTTTTATGTACGACCGATTGTTTGAGTATTTAAAAAGCAACAATTACGCAAGTTTCGATATGGAAAAACTTGGTCCTTCAACGCACTCGAAGCAAAGTGTTTTTTTGTTTAAAAATGGCGTGAAAGGCGCAAAAGTGTTATATTGCGGAGAATTTTCGTGGTACAAACGGCACATATACCGTCCGTTGATGTACGTTGTAAAAAAATATTTATTCAAAAGAGTGGAGGTGTAAAAAAAATGCACATACTAAAATTACCTTCGTGGTACATACCGCACGGCGGAAAATTTGTCTGCAATCAGGCACAGGTTTTAAACGAAAAAGGTTTAGATGTGCGTGTTTTGGCAAATGTTTCGCTGGCAATAACAGAGGATAAAGCAAACTATTTTACGCTGCCCTGCAAAGCATTTTTGAGTGAAGAAGATGATTTACAAGTTTTTCGGCATTATGTGAGAGATGTTCCAAAATTGCGAAAATTGAACGCTAAACGCTGGATTGCAAGTACTGTACAGTTATTTGAAAAATACCAAAAAGAATTTGGAAATCCTGATTTAATCCATGCTCATTCGGCTTTATGGGGCGGGTATGCGGCTTATGAGATAAAGAAAAAATATAACATTCCATACGTTATTACCGAACATTTTTCGTACTTATCGCTTTCTTGCGATTATGCAAAAAAACAATTGAAAGATTGGTACACACCGTATTATGAAAAATCGTATTCCCATGCCGATTATATTATGCCGGTGTCGAATCAGCAAATACCGAAAATAAAAACGTTTTTGACCAAAGAAGTGCCCATAAAACCTATTACAAATGTGATAAATACCGATTTTTTCTTTTTTAAAGAAAGAGTGAATGGTAATACGAAAAAAATACAATTTGTGAGCGTTAATGGTTTTTATTTTTATAAAGGTTACGATATTTTAATTCCGGCTTTTGATGCAGCGTGCCATGAAAATCCCAATATATACATAACTATTGTGGGCGAAAATTTTGAGCAGTCGGAATTTCAAAACACGTGGTGGAAACAAGTGAAAAACAAAGAAAAATTTCGTTTCACGGGCAAATTGACGGCAGAAGGTGTGCGTGCCGAGTTGTGGAATGCCGACTGTTATATTATACCAAGCCGTTCGGAAGGACAGCCACAAGCAACGCTCGAAGCTCTGTGTACGGGTTTGCCCATGGTGTGTACCAACGTAATTCCCAACAATGTGGCAACGCCCGAAAATGCAATAATGGTTCCGGTGGAAAATATTGAATTGATGACCGAGGCTATTTTACAATTGAGTGATACATATCGAAATTACGACAATAAAATCATTTCGGAAAATGCTATTGCTATTTGCAGTAAAGATGCTTTTGCACAAGCAATAATGGAAGTTTACAACAATGTAGCAGCTAATAATTTGAAAAAATGAAATCACGCTTCCGCATTTGTTTGGTTAATTTTTTTGGAGGGCTTTTACCTGCCGGATGGCGCGATTGTGTGTTTGGATTGAAACGTTTTCGAGCAAAAAATAGACTGTTTCCGAAGGAACACACTCTTATTTTTTTTACTGAAAAAGGCAAGTGGCACGGCGGTTTTACTGACAGAATGAAAGGAATTGTTTCGTTGTTTCATTTTTGTGTGTGCTCACATATTCCATTTAAAATACAGTATTCTTACCCCTTTGAACTTTCCGTTTTTTTGCAGCCAAACGAGTATGATTGGACTGTGAAAAAGCAGGAAATTTCGTATCATCGCCGCGAGGCTTTGTACATGTATTTGATAGGAACGGCTGTTGCGAAACGATTGAAAAAAATTGCAAAAATCCCGCCAAAACACATTCATGCTTTTGCAAATTGCGATATTGTGCAGCAACTTAATGCCGATTTTGCAACGCAGAACACGTGGGGCGAATTATTCAATAAACTGTTCAAACCCACAGAGTTACTGCAAAAAGAAATTGATAAACACGTGAAAATTATTAACGGCAATTATATATGCGCCGTGTTTCGATTTCAAAATTTATTGGGCGATTTCATGGAATATGATTATAAACCGGTGAGTAATGAGGAGCAAAATTTATTGATTGAAAAATGCACGAAAGCACTTGTGGAATTGCAAGAAGAGGAAAATTGCAAAAAAATATTGATTACTTCCGATAGTGTGCAATTTTTGACTGCCGTTGCACATTTGGAACATATTTTTGCATTTCCGGAAAAAGTTGTGCATATCGACTGCGTTGATAATGAGCAAAATAGTGTGTATATGAAATCGTTTTTAGATTTTTATTTATTATCGAAAGGGGAAAAAATTTTTAGCATTGGCACACAAGAAATGTATCCTTCGGAATTTCCGCTCTATGCGGCAAAAGTTGCCGGTATTCCATTTGAAAGAATTGTGATAGTATGACGAATTTTATTCAACATATAAAAGAAAAATTGCTCAACAACCGCAAAGTTGCTGAAAATTACTTTTTTATGACTTTTTTGCAGGGGGCAAGTTTGCTTATAAGTTTGCTTTTATATCCTTACGTTATTCGAGTGCTGGGCAAAGAGGCGTATGGAACCTATATTTTTATTTTTTCAAATATTCAATTTTTTGCCCTTTTCATTTCTTTTGGGTTTACCCTTCCGGCATTGAAAAAAATTTCGCTTAATCCCGATGATAACGAGGTAAAAAGTCGTACCGTTTCCGAAGTTTTTACGGCAAAAATGTATTTATTCATAGCGTGTGCAGTTATTCTTACCGTATTGATTTTGACTGTGCCTTTTGTTCGAGAACATGGTGTTCTTTACGGCATTATTTTTTCGACGTTACTTACCGATATTTTGTTTCCAATGTGGTATTTTCAAGGCGTTCAGAAAATGAAATTTGTAGCCTACATCAATCTTTTGTTGCGAATTTTTACCATTCCGCTGATTTTTATTTTTATACAATCGCCGGCAGATTTATTGAAATATACGCTGATTGTTACTGTTTTTCCTTTTGCAGGCAGTGTTTTTGCATTTTTTTATTTGCAAATCAAAGAAAAAATACACATTCGCTTTGTTTCGCTTGCAAGTTTAAAACCTGTGTTTGCCGAAGCCATGCCATTTTTTTGGACATCGACATTCGGCACATTGAAGCAGGAATCGCTGACTTTTATTATCGGCACGTTTTTCAGTATGCAAAGTGTGGCATTGTACGATTTGGCAGATAAAATTGTGCGTATACCTCGTCTGTTTGTCAATAGTGTCAATACGGCACTGTTCCCCAAAGTGGCAAAAAATCACAATTCGGAAAGCGTGAAACGAATAATCAAATACGAAAGTTTTATAGGTTTGAGTATCATTGCTTTAATTGCGCTGTTTGGTTATTGGGTGGTGCTTATTTTGGGCGGCAAAAATATGTTGGAATCCTATCCGCTTGCTGTTGTGTTGAGTGTTACAATATACACGTGTCTGATTGTGAGTTGTTACGTTAATTTTGTGTTTGTGCCTCTTAATAAATATTATTTTGTTACCAAAAATCAATTTGCTGCATTGATTTCGTTTTTGATTTTTTCACTCATAGGATTGTTAATGAGTAAAAATATTATTATTTTGGTGGTAGCTTACACATTGTCGCATGTGGTAGAAATTGTGTATTGCCGATTTTTGATAAAAAAACACCAACTGTTATGACACCGGCAGTTTCCATATTAGTATTCAATGGAAAAATCGAAAAAAGAGATGATAAAAATTGTATTACAATCAAATAAATGGCACAAAACCACCACTATTGCCGTGCGTGGTTATTGTTTCGACAGTGAAAATAATTTTTACGAAGGTGCAAATTTTTCACAGCTTTTTGCAACTGTGAAAACCGGAAACGATTTTTGCCGACTGTTACAAAATTTGACCGGAATTTTTGTGGTTGTTGTCGAAACGGAAAATCGCTTGTTTGCCGCTTCCGATATATCGCGAGTTATGCCGCTATTTTATTCGCTTGAAAAAGAGTGTTTTACAATAAGCGATAATCCTTACAATCTATTGCCCGATAATCCGAAAATCGACAAAGGGGCAGAAGAGGAATTTTTGTTGTCGTCGTTTACGCTTGATGAAAAAACATTGATAGAAGGTGTTTTTCAAATAAAACCGGCGTGTTATTTGTGTTTTGAAAACGAAAAAATTACACAAAAAGAATATTATTCGTATTGCGTAACACACAGCGAATTAAACAATTCCGAAACACTCGAAAATAAATTTTCGCTGAGGTTGGAAAATGTTTTTCGTCGCTTGATACAATCGGTGCAAGGGCGACAAATTGTGGTGCCGCTGAGCGGAGGCTACGATTCGCGATTGATTGTGGCAATGTTGAAAAAACTTGATTATCGGAATGTGCTATGCTATACATTCGGTCGTGAAAATAATCCCGAATATGAGATAGCAAAAAAAGTGGCTCAATCGCTTGGTTATCCACATCATTTTATTTGTACGGGCGATAGAAAATTTACGGAAAATTATACCGGCGACGAAACGTTTCAACGCTATTATAAATTTTCCGGTTCATTTTTTAATTTATTTTGGATGTTTGAATATTTTTCAGTTAAATATTTGATAGATACTGATTTAATAGAGAGTGATGCCGTTTTTGTTCCGGGGCATCCGGGCGATTTTTTTGCAGGTAGCGAAGCCTCTGAATTTAATATAGCACATAGCGATACACAAAAACAAATTGTAAAAAAAGCGGCAGCAAGTGTTTTTTTGTTTGGCAGTCCGCAAAAATATAGTTTCTCAAAAATTTCAAAAATAATACATACATACAGCGATTGTACAGCGTATTCAATGTTTGAAAATTTTATGTGCGCAACTAAAATTGCTAAACGATTGAGTAATGCGGCTCGCCTTTACGAATTTTTCGGCTATGATGTGCGTTTGCCATTTTGGGACAATGAAATAGTGGAATTTTTCCGTACTTTGCCGCCACATTTGAAACAAAATAAAACGTTTTACAAAAATTATTTAAAAAATAATGTATTCAAAGAGTTTGCCATAAATTATGAAAAAGAGTTGCAAGTTGAACATAAAAAAAATCCTTTGCAACCGCTCAAAGAATTTGTGAGACCATACACGCCGAAATTTATTTTCAGGCTTTTATCAACACATAGAGACGATACGTGTATGAATGAAATAACAAAACCATTACTGCTTGATTTAAAGCAACATGCAATACAATTGAACACAATTCAGGCAAATGAAATTTTTGTACGTTGGTATTTGATGAAAATTAAAGAGGATTTTGGCTTTATTATACCTAAAAATAAATCCGTGTAAATCAGCGTCATCTGCGTTATCAGTGTTCAAGAAATTAATTCTTTCCATACCGCAACATCTGCTCCACATAGCCTTCGGAATAATCAATTGAAATGTCGATTATTTCGCCTTTTTCATTCAAAACAGGCGTATAAACCGGATTAATAAAACCTTTATACGGTGCAAGATTGAGTTTTTTGTAGCGTTCCAGCACTTCGGCGTGAAGTTTTGGGTCTATTTTTATGCCGTAGGTTTCTATTAATTTCTTTGCAGCTTCGTAATCGCCTTCGGATTTTATGCGTTGGATTTCTGTCAATAATGTGCCGAATAATTTACGCAATTGTTCGTAATCATTCACTTTTACAAAAGTTTTACCATTTTGTTGTATCATTTCAACCGCAGGAACAGTTTCGGAGGGCGACGCTCCGGCAAATAAATTTTTATTTGCAAGCACCCACCTCGCAACCATTGCCCGGTTGCGCATGTGCGCCTGTTCAATATCTTTTCCCAATTCTATACGAATAGGTTGTGTCAATAAACCGTTCATTATGTACCCGTAATATTCGGCTTTGTAGGCTTCGTTGTCGGGTAAAAGACCAAGTTCCACCATTTTAGGGTCAGCCAAATAATAGAGTGCAAAAAGGTCGGCACGAGCCTCTTCGATTGGCGCTCCGTAGGCTTTCAACGCATCTTGGCTCACGCCCGGTAAGAGTTTGCCCGAACCGTGTCCCAAACATTCGTGCAGGTCGGTGTGCAGGTCGTCGCCCAATTTGCCGTATTTTTTCCGGCGGTCGATTTCTACTTGGCTGTACATAAATTCTTCGCCGAAACCCGTTCCCTGCGAGGCTTTGTCGTAGGCATCGGTTATGTTGTCAATCGTTACCGATTTTGAGCCGTGCATTTCACGAATCCAATTCGAGTTTGGTAAATTTATTCCTATCGGAGTAGCAGGGTAACAATCGCCGCCAAGCATGGCAACGGTAATTACTTTTGCCGAAACGCCTTTTACGGTATCTTTTTTGAAACGCTTGTCCACCGGCGAATTATCTTCAAACCATTGCGCATTGGCACTCATAATTTCGGTGCGGCGGCTTGCCTCAATGTTTTTAAAATTCACAATACTTTCCCAACTTGCTTTTATGCCGAGCGGGTCGCCGTAGGTTTCAATAAATCCATTAATAAAATCAATGTGCGAATGAGTATCTTTTACCCACGCAATGCTGTAATCGTCGAAAGTTTTGAGGTCGCCGGTGGTGTAAAAATCTATCAATAACGTGATTATTTCTTTTTGTTTGTCGTTTTCGGCAACGGATTTTGCTTTTTCGAGCCAAAAGACGATTTGTTCGATTTCTTTGGAATACATTCCGCCAATTTTCCAAACATACTCCTGTATATCAGTAGTATACTTACCATTTTTAATCACAATATATTCCGATAATTGACTGTTTAATCCATAAGAAATAGGTGTTTTATCTTTTGGATTTCGTTTTGCATTATAGAAATCTTCAACTTGTTTTTGTGTTACACCAAAATAATAATTATTGGCAGAAGTACGGATTAAATCTTCGCCTATGGCTTGGTTTACACGCTTGGCGTAAATAGTAGGGTCAAAAATGATAGATATAATTTCATATAAAAATCTTCTTTTGGTTATCATAGGTTCTTTAAACCTGGGTTTCACAATATTTGATAACAAAAATTCTTCTTCAATCGCCGCATTAGAAGCCTCAATAAAAAACTCTTTCGAAAATTTTGGCACGAATTTATCGGTACTATAATGATGATGAATGCCATTTGCAAACCACACTTGTTTTAAATAAATCTCAAATTGCTTGAAATTTTCGGTAGTGCGGTCGCCTTTGTAGTTGAGGTACATAGTTTCGAGTATCTTGCGAATTTCGAGGTTGTAATCGTTGTTTTGGTCAAACAAAATATCGCGCCCCGCCACAGCCGCCTGCGAAAGATAATAAATGTACTTTTTTTGTTGTAAACTCAGTTTTTCAAATCCGGGTACTTGGTAACGCAGAACTTCAATATCTGCAAATCTATCAACGTGATAGTTAAAATCGGTGGTTTTTTGTGCCATTATGTTCGTTTGTATTACGAAACATGCTATTGATGTTAGAAGTATGTTTCTCATTGTGGATATGTGTTTAGTTTTTCTTTACAACTTTATTTTTGAAAAATTATTGCTGTTTTTGTTGCTAATTGAAAAAAATGGTTGTATCTTTGCAATACGATTTCATTTGAAATCAAAAAAAAGAACTTAATGGGCGTTTCTCAAAAGTTCTTTTTTTGTTTTTATTACTGTTCCAACGAAGTTATACAATATTGTATCTTCAAATTTGTTGATTTCACGCCAACCATTAGTTTTACTTTTTCCCACTGCATAATTATCATTTGTGTATATTTTGCTTGATTTTTGGTGTTTCTATCAGGTTTATCACGCTTGATAACTTTTGCATTTTTCAGAATATCAGTTAAATAAAACATTGCCATAGTTGATTTATAACTTCGTGCTGCTTTATTGACCGTTTCATTGATGCTTTCAAATTTCACATAAATAAAATCTTTCAAATCCTCATTGAATAGGCATTTTTCGGGATTTTCGGCAGTCCATTTTCGGTAAATAGCATTGATGATTTTTTCTCTTGCTTTTATATCTTCTTTTCCGCGCCCTTTGGGAATGATGTAATCCTCAATGTAGATATTGTCGTTGTCTTCTGTTATTTCCATATTGCAATTTTTGCCTGCAAAGGTAACATTTTTTCTTCCATGTAAAGTTATTTTATTGTAAAGATAAATGTTTCCCATTTAAGAAACAATAATTACCTCACCCACACTTACTATGTCCACAATCCACACATTTATTACACCCATCTTGGTGCGTTAAATTGTTGCTGCCACACGCGGGACATGTTGCACCGGGTATTTTTGTTCCTTCCTGTATGAATTTTTTCAAAGCACGCACCACGCCGTTTTTCCACGTGTTGATTGATTCGCTATCAACGCTCAACGAATCAATTAAGTTTACCACACTTATAATTGGCATTCGGTGGCGCAAAATTCCCGAAATCAAACGGGCATAATTCCAAAATTCCTGGTCGAATGTGCGCGAAAGTCCTGCAAACGTGTTTTCGTAGCCGTGCCGGTCGGTGTATTTAAAATCGTAGCGCGACGGTTTGCCTTCCTCTTTTACCTTTACAATGCGTCCTTTTTTGATAGATTTCGGAATAGGCAAAATATCTTCGTCAATTCTACCGGTAAATATTTCGTAAGGGTGTCCGTCGAGCAAACCAACAAAGGCAACCCATAGTTCACTATTATTGTTGAAACGCATCACTTCTGCTTCCAAACTTTCGGGGCGTTGCGTTGGAATAAACGCTTCGCATGGTGCCGGTGTTTTCTCTTTTTTCTTGGTATCGGCAACCAAAACGCCCGCCCGTGAGCCTTCGCGATACACCGTAACGCCTTTGCAACCGGCTTCCCACGCTCGTATGTACAAATCGCCAACCAATTCCTGCGATGCACTTTCGGGTAAATTGATGGTTACGCTTATTGAGTGGTCAACCCATTTTTGCATTTTGCCTTGCATTTCTACTTTTTTCAACCAATCTACATCGTTTGCTGTAGCTTTGTAGTAAGGCGATTTTTCAATCAACGCATTCAATTCTTCTTGCGAACAGTTTTTTGCATATTCGGCATTGTTGCCATTCGCCATAAGCCACGTTATAAAATTATGGTGGAACACGCGGTATTCTTCCCAGCTGTCGCCCACTTCGTCTTTGAAACTTACGGTTACATTTTTATCGTTCGGATTTACTTTTTTGCGGCGTTTATACGAAACCATAAACACCGGTTCGATGCCCGAAGTTGTTTGCGTCATAAGGCTTGTAGAACCCGTTGGCGCAATGGTAAGCATAGAAATATTGCGTCTGCCGTAATTTTGCATATCTTTATACAATTTCGGGTCAGCTTCTTTTATGCGCAAAATAAAGGGATTGTTTTGTTCTTTTTCGGTACAATAAATCGTGAACGGACCACGGCTTTTTGCCATTTCCATAGATGCACGGTAGGCTTCAATTGCCAATGTTTTTTGTACTTCCACTGCAAAATCGGTTGCTTCATCGGTTCCATAGCGCAAACCAAGTGCAGCCAACATATCGCCTTCGGCGGTAATGCCAATTCCGGTGCGGCGACCTTCGAGCGCTTTCGATTTAATTTTTTCCCACAGGTTTTTTTCAACTCGTTTTACTTCAAATGTTTCGGGGTCGGAATCAATTTTTTCAATGATAGCATCAATTTTTTCAAGTTCCATGTCTATAATGTCGTCCATCATGCGCTGTGCGTGGTGCACGTGTTTTTTGAACAAATCGAAATTGAATTTTGCCTTATCGGTAAATGGATTTTCAACGTAACCATATAAATTAATTGCTAACAAACGGCAGCTATCGTACGGACACAGCGGAATTTCGCCGCAAGGGTTGGTCGATACGGTTTTAAAGCCCAAATCGCTGTAACAGTCGGGAATAGCCTCGCCAACAATCGTGTCCCAAAACAAAATTCCCGGTTCCGCCGATTTCCAAGCGTTGAACACAATTTTATTCCACAGTTCGCGAGCGTTTATTTCTTTTTTTATAATCGGATTGGGCGAATCTATTGGGTATTGCTGCGTGTAGGTTGTGTTATTTTTCACAGCCTGCATAAATTCATTATCAATTTTTACCGAAATATTTGCTCCGGTAACTTTGCCTGCTTCCAATTTTGCATCTATAAATCGTTCGGCATCGGGGTGTTTTATTGAAATACTCAACATTAACGCGCCACGTCTGCCGTCTTGCGCCACTTCACGGGTAGAATTTGAGTATCGCTCCATAAACGAAACTACGCCCGTTGACGAAAGTGCCGAATTATTTACCGGACTTCCCGACGGACGCAGGTGCGACATGTCGTGCCCCACACCACCGCGGCGTTTCATTAACTGTACCTGTTCTTCGTCGATACGCAAAATTCCGCCATACGAATCGGCAGGATTTTTATGCCCAATAACAAAACAATTCGACAATGACGAAATTTGGAATTTATTGCCAATTCCCGCCATAGGACTGCCCTGTGGTACAATATATTTGAAGTCTTTCAAAAGTTCAAAAAATTGGTCTTCGGTCATTGGGTCGGCATATTTTTGGTCTATGCGGGCAAATTCCCGTGCCAAACGGCGGTGCATATCATCGGGATTTTTTTCGTATAAATTCCCGAAAGAATCTTTTAACGCATATTTATTGACCCACACCGAGGCAGCCAATTCGTCGCCGCCGAAATAATCTTTTGAACTTGCAATTGCTTCGTCAAACGAATAGGTTTTTGTAGCTACTTCATTTTTCATGATATTGTTTTGTGTTTTTCTGTGTAATAAATCTTTTTTTCTCTCTCTGTTTTTCTCTTCTCATTTTTTTAAGACAAAAATACAGACCAAAATTACAGATTGTTTTGCAACTTACAATAGCTCGTTATTTGGAGTTATTCATAGTTTTTCAACAAGTTAATTTACTGATTTACAAAATGTTGGAATTGTGCAAGTTTTTGGGTGAAATTTTTATTTTTTTTAATAAACAAGTGCTTTTTCTGTGTAAATTTCGAGTGTTGCGCTATTTTTTGCGTGAATTATTAACATAATTTTTTTAGTTTTGAATTGTGGGTTTTTTGGGGGAAATTCTTGAAAAATTCAACTTGAAAAAATATTTTGTATGATTATACTAATAGTGCTGTTTTTTTTGTACTTTTGAAAAGCGAAAAACAATAAACATTTATAGTTATGCCAACCAAGCAATATACAATTAAAGATGCTACATTGCAGAATATCGTGAGTGAACCGGCAGTGGCTTATCAAACGAAGAGTACAGCAACTACGAATAGTTGGAATCCTAATGTGCCGTTTTGCGGAACGCAAGAGGAGTGGTGGGAGCATTTTCATCAAATTGAAGAAGGGGAGTTTATGAGTTTAGAGGAAGCTAATAGAGAATTTGCAGAATGGAAAAAAGAGTATCTCGCAAACAGGTTGATGTAAGCAACAGGTTTAAATATAATCGCAGGCAAATTTACGATTACACGCTTGATACATTTGGTTATTTTCAAGCTGAACGCTATCTGCAATCTATCGAAAAGGCTTTGCTTACGCTTTATGATTTCTATACTGCATACCCCGAATGTCGGCATCTTGCAACAAAAAGCCGTATGTATCGTAACATTATTCTTGATGCTCACTTGATAATTTATCGTATTACCGAGCAGCGCATAGAAGTTTTAGATATTATTCATTCGGCATCGAGCATTGGAAAAATCCGTGCAACTCGCAGTATTCGGTTGTAAAATTTACAATTAAATCGTATTTTCGCAAGCAAAATCACACATACAATTGCTAACTTTTTCAATCTTTAAATTTTAAATCCTTAAATTACAATATGTCAGTCTATAAATCAATAATCCGCCCCATTTTATTTTTGTTCGACCCCGAACGGATTCATAATTTTACTATCAATTATTTGGCTTTTGCCAATAAAATTCCTTTTGCTCGTAGCATTGTGCGCTGTGCATATTCTTTGCCCGATTGTTCAAGTTTAGAAAAAGAGGTTTTTGGCATAAAATTCCCGCACCCCGTGGGTTTGGCAGCCGGATTAGATAAAAATGCTCGTGCTTACGATATATTTGGCGCAATGGGATTTTCGTTTGTTGAAGTGGGAACGGTAACGCCCAAGGCGCAACCCGGCAACGATTTGCCTCGTTTGTTTCGCTTGCGCAACGATAAAGCGCTTATCAATCGCATGGGTTTCAACAATCACGGCGTGGAATATATGATTAAGCAATTGCGCAAACGCAAAACCAAAGTAATAATTGGCGGAAATATCGGCAAAAATAAAATTACGCCCAATGAAGATGCCGTAAGCGATTATGTGATTTGTTTCAACGCACTTTTCGATTATGTAGATTATTTTGTGGTAAATGTAAGTTCGCCCAATACGCCCAATTTGCGGGAATTGCAAGACAAAGAGCCGCTTACAAAATTACTACAAACACTGATGCAGGAAAATGCAAAACGAGATACGCAAAAACCGATTTTATTAAAAATAGCACCCGATTTAACGCATGAGCAATTAGACGATATTATTGAAATTGTAGGCACAACAAAAATTGCCGGCGTGGTGGCTACAAACACCACAATTACACGCAACAATTTAAGCTATTCACCCGAATTTATCGAAAACATTGGCGCAGGCGGTTTGAGCGGCGCACCCGAAACAGCCATGAGTACCGAAGTGATACACTATTTACACACCAAATCGCAAGGCGCATTTCCAATTATTGGAGTAGGAGGGATTATGACTCCCGACGATGCCGTAGAAAAATTAGATGCCGGGGCTTCGTTGGTGCAATTGTACAGCGGATTTATTTACGAAGGACCACCGCTTATTGCGGCTATTTGTAAAAGATTGGTAAAGGGGAAGAAATAAAAAAGAGATTATTTCCGCCTAAAAAAATAATTCACACCCACAGTGAAAAAATCGTGTTTATCTATTCTATCATACGATAAACGATAGTAATAATTTTTGAAAACGACACCGTACAAATTTGCGGAAAATGTGAAATAATCGAAATAATAGCCTGCTGATATTTCCGCACGTAGCCCATTAGAAATTCCGCCTCGGTAGTTGTCGTAAATCCATTGCCCTAATATAATGCTTGCTCCTGCATTTTTGAAGTCATTCAACCTTTGATAACCTGCTTTTATACTAAAAACTCCCCATCTCCAAAAACCAACAAGATATGTAGAAAGATATATATCTTGATGAAAAAAATCGTTAGAAATGTAATCATACTGTTGGTAGCCAACCGAAATAGGGCGGTGGAGTCTTCTTATTGATATATCTCTATACCTTATATTTGCCCCAAAAGAATAATCTTTTTGAAAATTTGTTTGAGCATTTATTTTATACTGCCATGTGTCGTCAATACTTTCAAAATGTATAAACAGTTGTTCATCGTAGCAATTGCTAAAACTCAACCCAAACATCGAGCTAACCACACCGTATTGTGCGCCAAAAGATAACCAATCTCTTCTTGGAAACTGATAATAGATAGTATCGCATCTCATTAATCTAACATGCAACTCTGTTGTAGTACTTATTATTACACGAGTTTGTGTACAGTAAGAAAAGAGTTCAAACATCAATTCTGCACCGTCTTTTGTTGTTGTAATATTAAACGAGCCGTCGTTTTCGAGCACCATCGTTCCGTTTGGAGTTCCAACTTCTTGAACAAATGCACCTATTAATGGATTGCCTTCTATATCTTTAACTGTACCCGATATTGTGCGTTGCGAAAATGCGCTGAAAACAAGCAGGTTACAAATCAAAAGGAAAAAGTATCTCATAATTACTATGGTTTAATTCCTCTAATTCCTGTTTCCTACCGAATCATCATTTTTTTCGCCAAACCCTGCGCCATCTCTGCACCTTTGAATTTTTCAACAATAGCAAGCGAAAATTGCAACGCCGCACCCACACCATTTGCCGTGATTATATTTCCATCAACAACAACAGGTTTGTCAGTAATTTCCGCACCTGTCAATTGCGCCTCATAACCCGGGTAACAAGTTGCTCGTTTTCCTTTGAGCAAGCCCAATTCGCCAAGTATAAGTGGCGCTGCGCAAATGGCGGCTATACATTTACTTTGAAGGTAATACTCTTTTAGTAATTTTTTCAATCCCTTGTGAGTATTCAGATTTTTTGTTCCGGGCTGTCCGCCGGGAAGAATAAGTAGGTCGCCGGTTTCAAAATCAGCGTATTCAAAGTCAATATCGCTAAAAACATTAATTCCGTGCGCTCCTTCAACCCAAAATTCATCATCATCTTCGTCGGGAATGGAAACGGTTGTAACTTCAATTTCTGCTCGACGTAAAACGTCGATAACTGTGATTGCTTCGATTTCTTCAAAGCCGGGGGCTAAAAATATAAAGGCTTGCATGGGAATAACTGAAAAATGATTAATTGATAAGTTGTTTATTTTGTCGTTCTATGGCAGGTGGTAAAAAGTTGTCGGAAGTAATTACTTTTTGACCTGTCCTGCTTTCGAGTTCATTTCTTGCAATTCTTGCAACTGTACCGCCTTTTTTACCTGCAATAGCGTTTTGTTGCACACCTTTTGCTTGCTCTGCTGCTGCAATTTGTCGAGTTGAAAGTTCTGCTAGTGCTGTAAAAATGAGTTCAGCTTCACTCATGTGGTCTCGTAGATTTTGGTTTTTTAGACCTTTTAAATCTTTGTGTTTCTTTACCGTTAAACCTGTCCATTCCTGATGAATAATGTTTGTAAGAAAAGCAAACTCGTCCGATTTTTCTACTCCGCTTTCTTTCCAATAATCGGTAAGTTTGTTTCGGGTTTCCTGTCCCGACATTCGTTGTTGTATCCATTTTTCGCTCCTGCCAAGCTTTTGCCAATTTTCTCTTGCTCTGTCAAGACTTTGTTCAGGGTCGGCTATTTCTTGCATACGTTCGTAGCCCACTTTTGCTAACCATTGTTTAAACGGCTCTGCTTTGGGGGACGGAATGGATTGAATAAGACGCAACAAATTTTGCGTGTCCAAGCAATCTGTGGCATATTTTTTACCATCGGTAGCAACAAATTTCAGTTGTACGATTTTTTCGTACAACTGACTTCCTTCTTTGGTCAATTTCTTTTTTAGGTCAGACCAATATCTTTTAGGAATACTACTTCCCGTTAATATTTCAATAACGTCTATTACCGAAAAGAACCATTTTTCCTGTTCTTCGTCCCAAAAAGTACGAACTTGTTTTTGTTCAAATATCTTTAAGGTATTTTCTTTGTTCATTGACGGACTGGTTTTTACATCGCTATAAATGTTGTACTTACCGATTCATTATTAAATATTTTCGTAATTGCATCGGCAAAAAACGGCGCACACGAAAGGAAAGTTGTTTTTTTAGAACATTGTGGGTGTGGAATAGTATCGGTAACGAGTAATTCCGAAATAGCGCTTTTGTCAATTCGTTCCCACGCCGGACCGGAACATACGGCGTGAGTAGCCAATGCCCGCACACTTTTTGCACCGTTTTGCATAACCAAATCGGCTGCCATTGTAATAGTACCGGCGGTGTCTATCATATCGTCAACAATAATCACATTTTTGCCTTCCACGCTTCCAATAATTTCCATAGAATCAACCACGTTTGCCTGTGTGCGTGTTTTGTGGCAAATTGCCAATTCGGCATTCAACAGTTTTGCGTATGCTTTTGCACGTTTTGTGCCGCCCATATCGGGAGCGGCTATGAGTAAATCGGGAATATTTTGTTCTAATAAATATGGTATGAAAATTCCCGATGCGTACAGGTGGTCAACCGGTACATCGAAAAAACCTTGAATTTGGCTTGCGTGCAAATCCATAGTAATAATCCGGTCAACGCCTGCGATGGTAAGCAAATTTGCCATAAGTTTTGCGCCAATCGACACGCGCGATTTTTCTTTACGGTCTTGGCGGGCAAATCCAAAATAGGGGATTACCGCCGTAACTTGCCGTGCCGAAGCCCGTTTGGCAGCATCAATCAACAAAAGTAATTCCATTAAATTGTCGGACGGCATAAAAGTCGATTGCACAATATACACGTTAACACCACGTACCGATTCGTCGAAACGAGGTTCAAATTCGCCGTCGCTAAAACGAACTACCGACGATTCGCCCAACGGAATACCATAATTTTTTACAATTTCTTCGGTCAAATAGCGGGTTGCATCGCCGGTAAAGATTTTAATTTGTTGATTTACAGACATGAATATGAGTTGTTATACAGTATAATTGTGTGTGAAAATAGATGCACAAACATAACAAAATATACATACATTAGATGGTTACGATTAAAAGTATTTTTCAACACATTATGCTCATAACTTTTTATTCGTATTTTTCTAAAAAAATAAGGTTAAGTGCGTGGGCATATAAAAGTTTTTTTCTATGTTTGTGGAATTAAAATTTTAAACACATTTTTCACAATGGAAAGTTCAACACAAACAGTTACAAAATCAAAATCAACCGGCGGCGAAAAGCTGGCTTGGGCGAGTGGTGGTATTGCCGAAAATCTTTCGATGAATACCCTACCAACGTTATCCTACAATATTTTTCAAATAGGTATGGGTATCAGTCCTTTCGTGATTTCGATTGCCATGAGCGCATCGAAATTTATAGAAGGTTTTTCCGATACTTTTTTCGGTAACCTTAGTGATAACACTCGTTCCAAATACGGTCGTCGCCGTCCGTGGATTTTTTTAGGGGCAATTTTATTGGCAATCTTTTTTGTTGCTATGTGGTTTCCTCAAGAAGTGGTGGCGTTTATGGGGGCTGACCCTATGGGCGTGGCGTTTAACGCATTTGGACACGCATTTACGGCACAAGATTTATATTTTATTATTGCCGTTTCACTGTTTTATGTGGTGGTTGCTATTTGGCAAATGCCCTTTGCCGCTCTTGGTTTGGAAATGGAGGACGATTACACCGAACGTACTAAACTGCAAACCTACAAGCAAATTTTCTCATATTTAATAGGCGTATTAATCGGCTCTTTGTATTTGATTTCCATAATTTTAGGTAAAGGAAAAGCCGGAGCCGAAGTTGCCGGAGCACAGCAAATTGCGGTACTTGTGGGTATTGCCATTATATTTTTCGGTCTCATTCCCGCTATTTTCTGTAAAGAACGTGCTGTGATGGAAACCAAACAACAAGAAAAAATTCCTTTTTGGCCCTCGCTTGTTGAAACCTTTAAATCAAAACCATTTATATTATTAATGGCATCACTCTTTTTTGTGTTTGTGGCATTATTCTTTATGTTGCCATTGCTTGGTTACATCTGTATGTATCACGTGGGTTCCGATGGTATGCACACCGTGTTGAGTTTTGAAAATTGGGGCTGGAGAAATCTTTTAGGTTTTGAAATTAAAGAAATATTTGTAACGCACAAAGAACTTGCCGGTTACATTGGCGTGTACACTGCAATATTGCAACCTACAACACAAATTTTAACGGTAATTATTCTTAACCGTGTGGCGAAATATTTCGACAAACGCACTGTACTTATTAGCGGTTCAACAATTGCAATTCTTGGTTATCTTTCAAGTTGGATATTCTTCAATCCGGCGTTCTACATATTGGCAGTATTACCGCCGGTAATTATCAATATTGGTTTGGCAGCGTGCTGGCCTATGATTGGTGCATTTACCGCCGATATTTGCGATTACGATGAATTGCGCACCGGTGCTCGCCGCGAAGGTATGTACACAGCCGTGAGTGGTTTCTTAATTAAACTTGCTATTGCATTGGTAATGATTGTTGCCGGTTGGATTTTGGTGCAAATTGGTGTTGACGGTTCAAATCCGGTAATTACCATAGAAAAAATGTTCCAAGTGCGTGTCTTGTATGCAATTATTCCAACTGTTGCAATGATTGGAACTATCGTTTTCATTTGGAAATATCCATTGACCAAACAAAAAGTATATGAAATACAACAACAGTTGGCAGTGAAACGAGCAGCAAAAGCGTAAATAATTAACAATTAATAATTAACAACGGCTCTTCAAGTTCCCCCTTTGTTGGGGGATTTAGGGGGCTTTAAATTCTAAAAAAATGAAAAAAACACTTATTATAATCGGTGCAGCAGCAGTTTTAGTAGCCTGCTCGCCAACGAAAAAAGAAACGCCAACACAACCTGTTTCAATAGAACAAGCTATAAATAAGCAACTTACTTACGGTAAAGCGTATGATGTAGATAGTAATGAATACAAAACGATTGCAATAGGCAAGCAAACGTGGTTCGCCGAAAATTTACGTACCGTGAAATTCAACGACGGAACGGCAATAGCCAACGTAACCGAAAACGCAGCATGGGCAAGCAACCAAGAGCCTGCATTTGCGGCTTTCAATAACGACGTGCCTGTTTCGGCGCATGGATTGTTGTACAATTATAAAGCAATCGAAGGCGGAAATCTTTGTCCCGAAGGCTGGCGAGTGCCAACTGACGAGGATTGGAATACACTTGCCGATACTTTGGGCGGAAGTGAGATTGCCGGTACAGCACTCAAAGCTAATAACGTGTGGAAAGAAGGTGAAACAACTAACGCAAGCGGCTTTTCGGCATTGCCTTCGGGTTTCCGTGAGCGCGACGGCAGATTTCATGTTATGGGACAAAATGCTTTGTGGTGGTCGCAAACTCCCCGTATAGATAAGAGAAATGACCTTTTAGATACACACAATGGAATGTATTACTCGATTGATAAAAACACTAACATCAATCATAGCCATATAGCTCGTACGGTTGGGTTGAGTGTGCGTTGTGTGAAGGAGTAGTTTTTTAGTTGACGAGTTTTTAGTTAACGAGTTGACAAGGATAAAAAAAGTGATTGGTTTTGAACCGTTCGCTTTTTTTGTGAATTTTTGTGCCATAAATTCTTTTGCATATTTCAAAAATTAGTACATTTGCGTAATTAAAACATACTGCCAATAAACAATGATAAATTTATGAGAGAGCAATTGAAGAGGTAAAAAACACAAAATTTATATAACAACAAATTATAAAAACTAAAAACCAAGTGCCTACAAACACTTTATGATACTTATTGATTAAAAAAGCGTTTTAGCTTTTAATTCTTGTTCGTGAAATGTAAGAAGTTTCGAAAATATAACAGGAATAAGTGAAAATGTCGCAGTTGTGCGGCACTTACTTGTTTGTTATATTGGGTAATTCTTACAACCTCACGAGCGGAACTGGTAAGTCCGCTTTTTTAATACAAATTTTTAGAGAATTGCTTTAAATAAAATAATTACAAATCCCCAAAAACAAAACAAAATGACAAAAACAAATTTCTTAAAAATCTGCTTGCTCGCAGCTATAGGCTTGGCAAGCGTAGTGTTTAACGCTTGTAAAAAAGACGAGCCGAACAAAACCATTGAAGTAGCAAATATTGCTATGGAAAGCACCCTCTCTCTTGTAGCGGGCGAGTATGGAACCTTAACGGCAACCATAACGCCCGGCAACGCCACCGACACCACTATTACATGGACAAGTTCCAACGAAGCTATTGCAACCGTTGACCCTACCGGTAAAGTAACAGCTGTTGCTGCGGGAATTGCAACCATTACCGCCAAAGCAGGCGAAAAAACAGTAACTTGCGAGGTAACTGTTACGCCCGACCCAAAAACAAGTGATGTGGGCGTAGTGATTAACGGCGTAACATGGGCTACACGCAACGTAGATGCTCCCGGCACTTTTGCCGAAAAGCCCGAAAGTGCAGGAATGTACTACCAATGGAATCGTAAAACAGCGTGGGCAACTACCGGCAATGTAAGCGGTTGGAACACCACTTACCCCACCGGTGTAACATGGGAAAAAGCAAACGACCCAAGCCCCGCCGGTTGGCGAGTGCCTACCAAAGAAGAACAAGAAACGCTATTTGACACCAAAAAAGTAACCAACGTATGGACTACCCAAAACGGTATAAAAGGACAAAAATTTACAGATAAAGCTACCGGAAACTCTCTTTTCTTACCGGCAGTAGGCTACCGCCTTCTCACCGATGGCACGCTCTTTGACGTTGGCAATGCCAGCGTCTATAATAGTAGCACGTCTTTCGAGTATATTGAGCTGTACGCTGCTTACGCCTTGTTCTTCTTCAAGGATTATGCAGGCGTGGTTTACGATAGCCGTTGTTACGGCGTATCTATTCGCCCTGTGTTGGCAGAATAATTGTTGTCAAAAATAAATTTCTTAAATTATAACTTTTAATACCTAAAAAAATGAAAATAGTTAAAATAACCATTACGAGACAATTCTTTGTACAGACGTGGCGCGCCGCGTCTCTACTGTGCGCACTCGCACTCACAACATTCGCCGCCAACGCTCAAACCGGCATGACCGCCCAAAAATGGGTAGAAAACGTGAAAATCGGTTGGAATTTGGGCAACACACTCGACACTTTTCTGGAAGGGAATGAAGACGAATGCGACGGCGACCCTTTGTGTTACGAAGCATTGTGGGGCAATCCGGTTACCACCAAAGCTATGATAACCGCGCTTAAAGAGGCAGGTTTCAACGCAATTCGCATACCCGCTACGTGGCACAAAGCTGCCGACGAAGATTTCAATATTGCCCCCGAATGGATGGCGCGCGTTACCCAAGTTGTTGATTATGCGGTTGAAAACGATATGTACATTGTGCTAAATTCTCATCACGATAACGAAATATTTAAGTTTACCGAAGCCGAAAAAGAACAATCGCTTTATGCATTTCAAAAAATATGGGAACAGATTGCCGATAATTTCAAAGACTACAACGAAAAATTGGTTTTTGAAGCATTGAATGAACCGAGAACTCTCGGAAGTGCGAATGAATGGAGTGGCGGTACAGCCGAAGAACAGCGTGTGGTAAACGAACATTATCAAGTGTTTGTTGATGTGGTGCGGGCAAGCGGCGGCAACAACAGCAATAAACGAATTTTGCTCATAAATCCCTACGGTGCAAATGCTTTCGATGATGGAATGAATGGCTTAGAGCTCCCCACCGATGTAGTGCCGAACAAATTAATAGTGTCGTTTCACAACTATGCGCCCTATCAGTTTTGCTTCAATCCGGAAGAATATTCAGAAAGTACATGGCACCGCACCGTTTACGAAACAATGTACATTACCTACCCAATTGAGAATTATTTTGCCAAATTTGTGAGCAACGGTATTCCCGTTATTATAGGCGAATTTGGCGCACACAATAAAAATAATGAGGCAGCACGAGCCGATTGGGCAGATTTTTACGTAAAATATGCCGCATACAGAGGCATCAAATGTTTTTGGTGGGATAATGGGCTGGCTACAACTACCGAAAATGAAGAATTATTCGGTTTGTTCGACCGCAATAACCTAACATTTTATTTCCCCGAAATAGCAAGTGCTTTATTCGGCACATACTCCGTAACCGCCGTAGAGACGTGGCGCGCCGCGTCTCTACAAGTGTACCCGAACCCAACCACCGGCATAGTAAACACAAGCGAGCCAAGCGAAATACAAGTATATAATTCATTCGGCGCATTGATAATTACAACATTCGGCACGCAGGTTGATTTATCGAATTTCGCCAATGGCGTATATTTTATACAGGCAAACGGAAAACGTACAACTGTTGTGAAAAAATAGTTGACGAGTTTTTTTAGTTGACAAGTTAACGAGATTAAAAAAAGCGATTGGTTTTGAACCGGTCGCTTTTTTTGTTTGCAAATTTTTACGTAACAAATTATGTTGTGTATTTCAAAAAATAGTACATTTGTACGATTTAAAAATTAAAAACAATGGAAATCATAGTTGATGCCAATGCTTTTTTGGCGGTTATTCTTAACGAACCCGAAAAGCAAAAAATTATAGAAATAACCAAGGGCATGGAATTGGTCTCGCCCGAAGTATTGCCATACGAGATTGGAAATGCTTTGACTGCTATGTTCAAAAGAAAGCGACTTACAAAAGAACAAATATATACTTGTTTTGATATTTTTAATACAATACCTGTACGCTTACTTGCTGTAGATATTGCCAAATCTCTTAAAATGGCTTGTGATTTTAATTGTTATGCTTACGATGCGTATTATTTGGAACTTGCCCATAGGTTGAAAATACCGCTATTAACATTAGATAAACAAATGAAAAACAATGCAGAAGTGTTAACTTTACGAATAATGGAGATATAAAAACTATGAGAGCATACAATTATTTAGAGGCACAACAGGATTTTTCGACAGTATTAGATACTGCTATGAGTCAAGACGTTATTATTGTAAAAAATAATGGACGCAAATTTAGAATAACCCCCATAATGGATACGGAAATAAGTTCGCCATTCGATGTGGCGGGCATCAATACCGATATAACAACTAACGAAATAATAGAAATTATGAGAGAAAGCAGGGAATTTACTATAAGATAATTTTCCAAAGATTAATATAATTGCTCAAATTTAGTAACAAACAAAAAATAAATACAATGGCACAAAAAGCACTCCTTATGATACTCGACGGTTGGGGTATCGGCAAAAACGATGCATCAAACGTAATTTACAGCGTACACCCGCCATATTGGGAATCTCTTATAAAAAACTACCCAAATTCACAATTACAAGCATCGGGTGAAAATGTTGGTTTGCCCGACGGACAAATGGGAAATTCCGAAGTTGGACACTTAAATATTGGTGCCGGACGGGTTTTGTATCAAGATTTGGTAAAAATCAATTTGGCGTGCCGCAAGAATACAATTTTACAAAATCCGGAAATTGTAAACGCATTTTCGTATGCAAAAACAAACGGAAAATCGGTGCATTTTATGGGTTTGGTAAGCGATGGGGGAGTGCATAGTTCATTGGAACATTTATTCAAATTGTGCGATATTTCAAAAGAATACAACATTGAAAATACCTTTGTTCACTGCTTTATGGACGGACGCGATACCGACCCTCGCAGCGGGAAGGGATTTATTGAGCAATTAACGAAATACTTAGCAGCCCCCTCTAACTCCCCCTCAGGGGGAGAACCGCTTGCGCAAGCAAACTCCTCCCCTGAGGGGAGGTCGGGAGGGGCTGTAATTGCCTCAATCGTAGGTCGTTACTACGCTATGGACAGAGATAAACGTTGGGAACGAGTGAAAGAAGCCTACGATTTGCTTGTGAACGGAACAGGCGAAAAAGCAAGCGATATGGTTGCTGCTATGCAAAAATCATACGACGCAGGCGTTACCGATGAATTTATAAAACCAATTGTAAATCAAACCGTTGACGGCACAATTAAAGAAGGCGATGTGGTAATTTTCTTCAACTATCGCAACGACCGTGCAAAAGAACTTACTATTGTGCTTACGCAACAAGATATGCCCGAAGCAGGAATGAAAACTATTCCAAATTTATGGTTCTGTACCATGACGCCGTATGATTCGTCGTTCAAAGGCTTACATATATTATATGATAAAGAAAATGTAGATAATACCTTGGGCGAATATCTTTCAAAACAGGGAAAAACGCAATTGCACATTGCCGAAACCGAAAAATATGCGCATGTAACCTTCTTTTTCAATGGCGGACGCGAAACTCCTTACGAAGGCGAAGATAGAATTTTGATAAATTCGCCAAAAGTAGCAACCTACGATTTGCAACCCGAAATGAGTGCGTTTGGGGTAAAAGATGCTTTGGTTGCCGAAATTGCAAAAAATAAATACGATTTTATTGTGGTAAATTACGCCAATGGCGATATGGTGGGACACACCGGCATATATTCGGCAATACAAGCAGCCGTAGAAGCTATCGACATCTGTGTAAAAGAAACCGTTGAAGCTGCAAAAACTGCCGGTTACGAAGTTATCATCATTGCCGACCACGGTAACGCCGACCACGCTTTGAATGCCGACGGTTCGCCAAACACAGCGCACTCGCTGAACCCTGTGCCATTTGTGTATATTTCTGAAAATAAAAATGCCAAAGTTGAAAATGGTATTTTGGCTGATGTTGCACCGTCTATTTGTAAAATAATGGGTTTGGCGCAACCGGAGGAAATGACGGGGAAAGTTTTGATACAATAATCAAATACTAAATTAAATAATATGGATTGCTTCGTTCCTCGCAATGACGCTCTTTTGTTGATTTGTGCTAACCCTCGAAAGAGCGTCATTGCGAACGAAGTGAAGCAATCCAGAAAACATAT
>WQTX01000047.1 GCA_009786075.1 Bacteroidota bacterium
AGCTGCGGGGTTCCACCTCTTCCCATTCCGAACAGAGAAGTTAAGACCGCTTGCGCCGATGGTACTGCATTTCGTGGGAGAGTAGGTCGCCGCCTTTTTTTTATAAACCTGTTAAGTTTTCGAAACTTAACGGGTTTTTTGCGTTTGACACAAGAAAAATCGGAGAAATATATTGTATGCAGCATGTATATGTTGTATATTTGCAAAAATTATATGGCTATGAGTACACTTGTTATTGAAAAAAAACGAAAAAACATTGATATTCCGATAGAAATATTTCAGAATTTGTCTGTCCGTGCGGCTTTGGAAGGGAAAAATCTTAAATCGTTTATTGAACATTTACTTATAATGGAAGCTAATGCAATGAGCGATGAGGAATTATATTCTCTACTTGTTAAAAATAAGCCGCAAGGAGCTGTGTATTTGAACGAAACCGAACAAAATGAATTTGAAAATTGGCTTGGAATATGAATATTAGAGTCTGTTTAAATTTTAATCAAAATAAATATTATGAATTAGTCCAATAAATTAACTTCGTGTCTTCATGTCTTTCTGTCTTCGTGTTCACTAAAAATGCGCTTGCACTTAAAAAAATAAACACGAAGGCACGAAGACAAAAAGACACGAAGAATAAGAATTAAATAAAATTTAAACAGACTCTTAATTTTTTTATCATTTTTCATTGTTAGTTAGAACAAACTAACTATATTTGTGCCATCAAAAAAATAATAAACGATGAAAGACAATATTGTAAAGTTTACGCGACTTATATCGACTGCGGAAGAAGATGCGAAGAGGTTATACGAAATGCAGGATTTAACCGCAACGCAATTTAACTATTTGGAAATCATTGGCGAATTGGAAAATCCTACCCTTACGGAATTGGCAGCCGCTATGAAATTAACGAAACCGTCCGTAACTACTGCCGTTGACCGTTTGGTGCTTAAAGGTCTTGTCCGCAAAGTGCAATCAGATAGCGATAAAAGAAGTTCGCACCTGCACTTGACCGAATTTGGCGAACAAATCAACAAACGACACGATTACGCACACGATTATGTGATAGATTTAATTGCAAAAAAACTTTTGCAAGATGAAATGAAATCATTTTCCTTACTATTAGATAAAATCACAAACTAAGGGAATTTAAAAATTTCTAATCCCTAACCCCCAAACTCCTAATCCCTAAATTATGAACGCTCCCAAAGAAAAAAAGAGAGTGGCTCTCTCTTCAATTATAGCAGCCGTATTCTTAACAGGTTCTAAATTTGTTGTTGGTATTCTCACGGGCAGTTTGGGTTTATTATCCGAGGCGTTGCACTCGTGCTTGGATTTAATGGCTGCGGTGATTACTTATTTTTCGGTGCGTCTTTCCGACAAGCCTGCCGATAAAGAACACAATTTTGGACATGGAAAAGTGGAAAATTTGTCTGCCTTAATTCAAACCATGTTGCTTTTGGTTACTTGCGGGTGGATTATTTACGAAGCTGTGCACCGACTGACTACCAAAGAGGTTATTGTTGATGTTACTATTTGGAGTTATATTGTTGTTGTTGTGTCTATTGTTGTCGACATTTCGCGCTCGCGTGCGCTGGCTCGCGTGGCAAAAAAACATAACAGTCAAGCATTGGAGGCAGACGCTTTGCATTTTTCGTCAGATATATGGAGTTCTGTGGCTGTTTTAATCGGATTGATTTGTGTGGATTTCTTTGATTCTCACGTAGCCGACCCAATTGCGGCGCTTATAGTATCGCTTATCATTCTTTCTGTTTGTTACCGGCTCGGCAAAAAAGCGATTGATATTTTATTGGACAAAGCGCCAAAGCAAAGTTATGAAAGTGTAACCAAAATTTTAGATAATCATTCCGAAATCAAGAAATATCACAATCTAAAATTACGTATCGCAGGAGCCGATACATTTGTGTCGTTTAATATTCATTTAGAGCCTACAATGAGTTTTGCCGATATTCATGCGTTTTGCGACCGTTTGGAAAAAGATATTCAACAGAAAATTCCAAGATGTGAAGTAAATATTCATGCAGAACCACAGAGTTTGGAGCACGTTGATTCGGAAAAATATGCTGATTAGGTATCAAAAATTACTGCGAATGTGCACCTCTACCCGTCGCTCAAGCGCGTTTTCTAATGGAACAAGATTTCCATTAACGACGATTAAAAATTTTTCCTTGTGGGGATTATTTTCTGTCGGAATTACCGGAATTTTTGTGTCAAAAATTATACGATTGGGCGCAATACCGGCTTTTTGCAATTCCTCGAAAATATAATTTCTGACCGATGCAATACGCCGTTCGGCAAGTTTTAGGTTATATTCGTAATTGCCGATTGCGCTGGTAAATGCTTGTAATTCAATAGTAATTGTATTGTTTGCCGTGTCCTGTGCAAGCGTTTGAATTTTTTGCTGCAATGCCTCAAAATTTGCTTGTAATTGCTTTTCTACAAAATCACGCAATCGTTTTTCTTGTACTTTATTATCTATGTTGAAACTCGCTGTTGAAAGAATTGTAAATTGTTTTTCAATGAGCATTTTATATTGAATATATTCATCTGCATAATTAAGTTCCGATTGTTCATTCGGGAAATCGTGGCGGAAAAACAGTGTTGTGCGAAATTCTGGCACGTTCACAAGACGTTCGTCATTCCTGCGCAGGCAGGAATCTCCTGATAAATAGACGCTTTTTTGAGGAGATGCCGCATCAAGTGCGGCATGACGGGGGGGGTACGGCAAATCATAATAAAACACCGAATTGTAAAAATACTCCGTTTTTTCAGGTTTTTTCTGCGGACGATTTGAGGTAAAATATGCTTTATCGCTCAAATGTTTGTAATAAAAATCATTGAACGAAGAATTGACGGGAGTGCCCATATTCTGCGGAGTTGTAAATTGTAGAACAAATGTCGTTTCGGCTCCGCTCAACGACCGAACTACCGGTGGCTGAGCATTTCGACTTCGCTCAATGACCACGGAGCCGAAGCCACATTTCGCATAAAAAATATCAAAACCACCCAAACCTGCGTGCCAATCGGAGCTAAAATACAAACGCTCATGTGCGGCATCGAAAAACGGGCAAATTTCGTCGCCTGCGCTATTTATGGCGGCTCCGGCATTAATTGGCTCGCCAAATTCGCCTTGTTCATTTTTCAAACAATACCAAATATCGAACCCGCCAAAACCACCTTTTCTATCGGACGAAAAAAAAACAATTTCTGAATTATTATACTGCGAAAAATGTACATGAATATTTGCATCGCCATTATTGGCAAATGGTTGATTTTCTAATAGTTGCAACCACTTGATTTCAGCACTATCACGCACAATACACAATTCTGCTTTTTCAAGAGGTGTTTGTGCCGGTCGGCGAGCTACGTAAATTTGATTTTGAAATTCTTGTAAATCAGAATATGAAAACCGACTGTCGGCAAATAATTGTTCGTATTTTTTTTCGAGTGGAGCGAAGGTAATATATGATGCTGTTTTTGTTGGTTTTACGCCATTGTAAACAATACTGTCATTCAATAAACTCACGCCATAATTATGAAAAAACGGCGAGTTTTTATCGCGTGTAATTGCAATTTTTTCATTCACAGGTACAAATTGCAAACGCTGTAATTCCTGCATAGCTCGCTCATAAAAATCTATATAACTGGAACTTATGTAACGATTATAGTAATACCGAGCTTCTTTTTTATTGCCAAACAATTGTTCAATCTGTGCAAGCCAAAACAACACTTCGGGGTATAATTCAGCATACGTTTTGGCAAGTGATTTGTACAATGCACGCGCTTCGTTGTATTGCAAATTGAGCCTGTACGCATCGGCAGTGAGTAGTTGCAATGCGGGCATTTTTTCATATACCTGCATCATACTTTTGCAGAGTTCAATTGCGGTTTCGTAATCGTCGTCGGCAAAAGCATCGTTTGCCTGCCGGAGCAACACTTCGTAGGATTGTGCTTGACAAACAGTTGCACAAAAAATCAAAAACAAAACAATTATTTTACGCATGTTTAAAGTGTGTTTTTTTTGTCCCAAGTCCCCCTTGAGGGGGATTTAGGGGGTTTCTTACTCAACATTTTTTTGCACAAAAAGTTCCATAGCTCGCACATCTAAGCATACTAAATTCCCCAACTCCGGTATGTTTTTATACACGCAACCACTATCAATGTTTATGATTTTTGAATTGAGAGCAACTTTTTGCTTAATTATTTCAAGCGATACAGGTGTGTGTCCGTGCACAATGCGCATTTCGGGCGGAAGCAAATTTTCATCGTACCTTCCTCGGTAATGCAGCATTGAATGGACTGCTTCAAACGGATTGGCAAGCAAAAAATTAAAACCGCCATGTACAAAATACACATTTTCAACGGAATAGAAATAGGGCAATTCTGTAAAAAACGCCCGGTATTTTGGTTTTACCGTGCCGTCTTTTTTTAAAATCCACGCATTGAGCGTCTTTTCAAATTGAATAGTCCTATCGAAATCCGGCGACAAAAGTGTTGAAATAAGATAGTATTCATGATTGCCGCAAATTGGGAAAATATGATAGCCGTTTTCTCGGAGCGCAATCAGTGTCTTAATCAGTTTTTTTGTGTCTTTCCCCCGATTTATTATGTCGCCGGTAATGAACAGGTTATCGTTTTTTTGCAAACGCAATTGTTCAATCAAAGCCATAAACGTTTCGTAACAGCCATGAATATCGCTGATTGCTAAAATTCGTCCGGTATCAATGTTTGCTATCATTGGGCAATTATTATTTTAAACTTGTTAAGTTTCAAAAACCTAACAGGTTTTTGAGAAAGTTGTTATAGAAAAGATATTACAAAGGTAGAATAATTTTGTTTACAATTACATTCAAACAGCTATTTCCAAATCAGAATAACCTCAATTTTTAGAGAAAGTTCTATACTTGTAAGTGCAAACATGAAATAAAAAAAACGCTAAGTCTTAGGTAAAAAAAATACTTAGCGTATTTGGTATTGCTACCAATCAGGCAACCATGCTGATAAATATTATAAAAGATATGGACAGCATTGACAAATATTTAAAATTTTCTTGTAAAAGTAAGATTATATATAATTTTTTTGTAACTTTGAAAAATTTATCGTAAATAGAATAAAATAGTAAAAGTTTACATTCCTGAAATAATCACCTTTATACTGTGAAAGTATGGCAACAAACAAATTTGAGAAATACTCATCCAAAGTCAATCCGCTTTACATTCCTCTGCCGGGGTTTCAGTTTTTTCATGGCTCTTCATCTGAAGAAAAGGTAGATGATAAATATATTGGTCGCGAAGGAAGTATAGAACGGCTAAAATCTTGGTTGACAAGTGCAACCGATACAGGTGTTTATCTGGTAACAGGATTTCGAGGTATGGGGAAATCCAGTTTCGTGGGAAAAGTTCTGCATGAGATAACTGAATCTAAAAAAGATAAGATAGCGAAAATAATATGTTTGTGTATGTGTATTTTATTGCTTCTTTTATCTGCAATTGTTTTCTTGCAAAATGAAATTAAATGTTTTCAAGGTGAGATTAAATGTTTTACTCCCCAAATTACAATCTATCTTGCAATAGGCATTCCTATTATTTTTTTATTGTTTCTGTTATTAAAAAAAAGGATGGGAAATAAAACAAAACCACATCAACGAATACCTATTAAACTCAACTTAGGACATGAAATACTTAATGAACGGGATATTTTGAGTCTTGTGTCTAATTCTATTGAATACGAATACAAAAAATATCTTTCAAATTTCAATATCCATTGGCGTTACACTTTTTTTAAATGGATTTTTATAAGCGCAGTTACGTCTCTCTTGTCATGTATAACATTAGCCGGATTTTTCAAGATACCGTTTGAACCAAATACCGAAACATCTATTATTGCCTATTTTATAAAATATCTACATGATATCTTGGCAGCAATCAGAACATCTGAATCTTTGATTTTCAATATTTTAGTTTTCATTTTTACAACTACCGCTATCTTTTTTGTTGTACAATCTCTTTGGAAATTAGGTAAGCGTGTATATATCAAATTTTCTGCAAATCATCCAAAAATTATCCTCGAAAAATTGCAAGATTTAAACCTCCGCATTGTTTCCGCTACAAGTGAAGATGCAAATCCTTACGGAGCTTATTCCACTTCATTGTTCGGCTTGTCCATTAACCGCCGGAAAAACCGCAATTACCCCATTGCCGATGTGCGAGAAATTGAACAACGCCTATCTTGGATTTTAAACGAAATAGCCGAAAGTAAAAACGCACCCAAATTTATCATCGTATTCGACGAATTGGACAAGGTTGACCCCACATCGAAGTCTAATACCAATGACTCAACAGACACGATTCCTGCCTTTGAAAATTCGGGCAGCGGGTTCACAAGGGGTGCAACATCGCGTGAACGGAAACAGAACCTGATGCGTTTGCTGGCAAATATGAAATATTTTATCTCTACGGCAAAAGTAAAATTTGTCTTTATCGCCGGACGCGAATTATATGATGCTTTTTTAGCCGACGCTTCGGACAGGGAGTTTGCCGTTGGCAGTATTTTCAACGGTGTGATAGAACTAAAAAGTTTCCTTGACCCAGACCCAGCCGAATTAAGGGAAATAACGGCAATGACACAACGGTATATTTGCAAGTTGATACTTCCCGAACCGAAAGCCTTAAAAAAAGAACTACCAGAAATAGCGAGAAAACTTGAAAGAAAATTTAGAAAATCCAAGGACGGGAAACCCGACGAAGAATGGAAAAAGGACGTAAACTATTATATATTCACTACATATAATATGATATTGGGATTTAGATTGGAAAAAGCAAAAGAGCATTTGGAAAAGGCAAAAGAAAACCTAAGGGATTGTAAATTGAAAGAAGTCCAAGAAAATTTAGCTGAGGCAAAAAAGTTTTTGGGTAAACCTGTCAAAACAGCTTCGGATAAAACCAATTTGGACGAAGTCGAAGCAGATTATGAAAAAGCCGAAGCAATCCGTAAACGCACTATCATTATGCTTAATCAATATGCCGTTTATCTATCGCATTTCAGTAATGGAGCACCTAAAAAAATAACCAATCTTTTTGAAAAATATGTTTGGAAAAAGTCAGGTAAAGAAAAAGAGATGAAAGACGAAGGATATATTGATATTCTGGGTAATGTTGCCCCGTTCAAATCCGACCATTATATGATATTTACCTACAAGACACAACGAAAAATAGGCTTTATACATCATCTGTTTTTTCCCGTAATCAATGCCGTACTCAACAACGCTTCGCGCTATGGTGACAAACTGTTAATTTCTGCCGGTTTCCTTACCAACCACCTTTACAAGTACCATAACAACGGCTTTTCGTGGCGCAATATTGAGAGCATTCCCGAATTGATGGATATTAACAAATCGCCTGAAACCCGTAAATTTATTGAGACGGTTATCCTGTTCATGCAGCGCTCTCACCTATCGGCTACCACTATCAACAGTCTCTACCATTACAAATTCCCTTTGCGGCTTGCCGAGGAAATTTCTATTATGTCACGTCTTTCAACCGAATTGTCGGCTCTTCTTAATTTCTCGCTCGATGATTCATTGTCGCTGAAAATGCACTATACCGAATTGTTGAATTATTATACCGCCCGTCAAAACAATGTGCTAACAAATGGTGGAAATAATAACACTGTGATGGTAAGCGCACAAAATGATTTTCACCATATCATAGCCAATATTCACCATGTGTTGGGCGACCTGCACATGTTTAGCGAAGATTACAATGAAGCAATTTATGAGTATCAGTGTGGTATTGATATACTGACGAAAAAGCAACCTTGGAATGAAATCGAGACATGGTGTAAGGATCCGCATACTTCTTTACATATATTAAGTGTTGTACGCATTATGCTCAAACTGGGTTTGGCTTTTGAAAAAAGAAAAACGTCCAATGAAGCGTACCTTATTTACAATGAGATTGTTGCCATGTTGAAACGCATCCGTTCCCATAAAGAGAAAGAAAAAGAGAGCGATATAATGGATGCGATGTTTGACGATATAAACTTGATATATCAAGCGCTATTAGCGCGTTTATTTGTTTTAGAAAAAAAGGGATTAAGCGGTATTGGTACAGATGATATTGATGAATTGGAGAACGAATTTCGCGACCTAAGCCCTAAGTCTAAGGAAAAATATATGGTTAAAGCCGATTTCTTCCGTAAGTTGGCTGATATTTTGTATTACAAAAATGGTTTGGTCAATACAGATAGTAACAATTTAGATATGTCATTATATCTTTTGGATTTTCGTGTTGATCTGCGCAAAGCTCTTCCTTATGAGAATAATAAGGATTTTTATATGGTTTTGAAAGATGGTATTCTACAAAAAAATTTAACGAATTGTATTGAACAGGCAGCAAAAATATCCAGCAGTACAGATCATGCGTTGGAAAAGAAAGAGAAAGAAGAGATAGAAAAATTAAAAGAACAAAAATATATTGATGACTTGCAATTTAAAGGCAATAGAAGTTTTAAATGTATCGAACGAAGAAAGAATTTATTAACCGGTTACTGGAGAACAATAGAAGGCAGACGTATGTTGATAAAAGACAAAAGGACACCATGTTATGCCTGTAAATATTACAATCGCAGTTTGAAAGAGATAATGGATAATATGATAATTCGAACGGGAACAAATAATCCTGAATCCAAATCTATCTTTTTTATTAATCAATTGAGACACAAAGAAAAATTCAAATCGCTAAAAGAGCAGGATATATTGACGTTGGCTTTTGCATTAGACGGTTTAGGAAACGTACTGCTCAGTTGCTCCATGGCTGATAGTGAAACTGGGGATAAGATTAGCGACAAATTTATGAAAGTATTTATAAATCTCATCAACAACAAAGATAAGTATGACAATCCCAATCCAAAAAAATGTTATAAAGATTTGGAGAATTTGGAGGAATCTGAAGAAATATCATCTATTGGAAAATCATTGCTATATCTTTATGCAGCGGCAGAATATTTCAAATATTCGGCAAACATGAAAGAAGCTTTCTTCTGCTACAAAAAGATTCTTTATGTACTTGTGGCTTATTATAAAATACACAAAATAGATGAGGCGAAGAAGAATGATTATTGGGAATATTGGAAACAAATAAAAAAATATCTTGTCGGACGCGCCATACAAAATCTGTATATTCAATACGAAAATACCAATATGGTTGAAATAGGCATGCTTAAAGACATGTTCATTAAAGGTGAATATCAACACATACCCCTCAACCTGCTTTCTGCTTTTCCCGATTTAGAGGAAATTATAATTTTGTGTTGCCGGTTAGAATTATTATGGGGATTGCAAGGTGAGGAAGAAGAAATCGGAAAAGGTTCGTTAACTGCTCGAACGTATCGGAGTATGTCCCTGTCGCCCTACCGGATGGCAAGTACAATAACAGAGCGAATCCTTGCATTGAATTTTAAGGCAAGTGTAAATATAAGGATTTTTGGACAGTTATTGAATTTAGATAATTTTAAAACAGATAGTTATCAACCTGATTTTCCTATCCGGTTTTATGAAAAGTTTTTAGATTACCTGAATAATGACATTAATTTAGGTACTTACGGTTCATTTATACCCGAAGGAAAGGGTATAGAGAAAGATGATTATAAGGCAAAGTTGGAATTAGTCGAATTTTTAATCATAGACACAAAATTTGTCCTGTCGAAAATCATTGAAACCATTTCACCAACTACTCAAACGACCTTATTTACGGAAAGTTTTATGGGTGGCGTATACATGCAACTGTACGAGTGTAACCAAGTATTCGACCTCATTTATTTGATGTATGAATTGTTTGATGAGATTACTGACAAAGAAAAAGACCGCACAGAAGAAGAAAAGCGAATAAACATAAAGGATGTAATTACTAGAATATGGAGTTTTTATGTAACTAGAATAGAAAATGAGCAAGTGAAAGAGGTTGCGGGTAAATTAATTAAAGTCATAGGGGAAAAATATGTGTCATCTGAAAGAGACAGAGAAAAAATATGGAGTTTTTATAAAGATAAAATAAACGACCTGAAAGCGAATATTTTAATTACTAACTTATGTGGGATATTTTCAATAACAGAAGAGATACCCCAAAAAGCTAAAAAACTCCGCAGATATCTTGACGACCACACAGATTACGCAGACTATCACAATAATATTACAAACTACCTGCACGAAATGGCATTGCGAAAATACAGGCGGGCAATTGAAATGCACCATGAAGGCGGAGCCTATCAGGAATTGCTTAACAGCATGTATTTCTTGGAAGACAACCTGAATAACAATACCTACCAATTTCATTTTGCCATAGAGCGTTATAACAACAACTGCGGAATTTTGAACGAACGGGTAAAGCGGTTAAAAGAAATAAGCGATACAAGTTCGTTGCTCGATGCTGATAAGTATGTGAAGGGAGCGAGTGAATGGCTATAATTACAAAATTTAACAAATAATAAAAACAAGACAATTATGTTAGGATTTAAACACATTAAATTTGACCCGATGACTTACGTTCTACACTATCGGAACGGAAAAGTCATAAAAGGAGATAGAGGACTTTCATTCTGCTATTGGGCACCTAAAAGTTCAATTGTTGCTATTCCAATGGGAATCACCGATTTACCTTTTGTTTTCAAGGAATTAACCAGCGATTATCAGACGGTAAATATTCAGGGGCAAATCAGTTATAGGATTGTGATAGGCGAGAACAAGAACAATATACCTAAACTTGCGAACTTGTTTGATTTTACCGTCAATGACAACGGACAATACAAAAAGAATGATATTGAAAAACTCAATCGGAGAATTATCAATGAGGTACAAACTGCGATTTCGCTTATTATTCACAAGAAAAAACTTGTAGAGGCTATTCGTTCAGCAAAAGAGATTGAAGAAGCAATGCAAGTCAGTTCGCAACCTTCACAGGGAGATGCTACTTGTTCAGCTGGAAATGATGAAGGAACAACGCAGGTCAGTTTACAACCTTTACAGGAAGCTGTTGGTATGCCCGAAATTAAAATTCTTAGAGTAAATATATTGACCATACAAGCAACACCTGAAATAACAAGAGCTTTGGAGACTGCAACCAAAGAGGAGTTACTGCGAAAAGCCGACGAAGCGGTTTATGGACGTAGAAAATTTACGGTAGAAAAAGAAGGAGAAATCAAAGAAACTGAATTAGACATAAAAATTAAACTCGAAACAAAACAAAAGCAGGCTAATAAAACCTAGAGCTCAAAAGAAAAAATGACAGAAAAGAAATAGAAACGCAGGGTTTTATACCTACCAATTTCATTTCGCAATTGAGCGGTACAAAAACAACTGCGGAATCCTATACGAACGGAAAGAACGATTGAAAAAAATAAGCAATACAAGTTCGTTACTTGATGCGGATAAATATGTGAAGGGAGCGAGTGAATGGGCGTAATTGTAAACAGGGTCTCCGCAAAAATTAAGCCCCTGTAAATGCTTTATTTACGGGGGCTTTAATGTTGTTAATTGTTGTCCTGTAAGGATTCGAACCTTAAACGAATGGACCAAAACCATTTGTGTTACCATTACACCACAGGACAATTTTTGGTGGTGCAAAGATAGATATTTTTGCTATTGCACAAAATATTTTTACTGTTTTTTTGGGGAAATTTAGCTATTCTTACAAACTAAAATACACAACATCTTGAAACTTATTGTAATACGCGCTTTTGAGGTCAATTAAAATAAACGGCGGGTTGACATATTTTCTAAAAAATTCTTCGGGCAAGTTTTCGTATTCTTTGTGTTTTACTGCCACCACAATTGCATCATACACGCCCGTAGGTTCGGGAACTATTGTGCAACCATAATATTCTTTTGCTTGCTCAGCATCGGCGTGGGGGTCTATTATATCGCCCTGAACATTAAATGATTGCAATTCTTTTACTACATCAAAAATTTTAGAATTACGTATGTCGCTCACATTTTCTTTAAATGTTGCGCCCATTACAAGTACTCGCGAATTTTTCAAAACTTTGCCGGCGTTATTCAATTTTTTCAAAATTGTATGCGCCACGTATGTCGGCATTTCATCGTTGATAGCTCTACCGGCAGAAATCAAGCGTGCCGGATGTTTCAATTGCGATGCTTTGTAGGTCAAATAATACGGGTCAACGCCTATGCAGTGTCCGCCAACCAAACCGGGAGTTAATTTGTAAAAATTCCATTTGGTTGCCGCAGCTTCAATCACTTCGTTGGTGTTGATGCCCATTTTTGCAAAAAGCATCGAAAGTTCGTTTACCAAAGCAATGTTTACATCGCGCTGTGTATTTTCAATAATTTTTGCCGCTTCGGCTACTTTTATTGAGCTTGCTTTGTAAACACCTTTTTTTATAATTGAGCTATACAATTCGGCAATAGTTTCCAAAGCCTCATCATCGTTGCCCGAAACTATTTTGAGTACATTAACCAACGAATTTTCTTTGTCGCCCGGATTAATTCGTTCGGGCGAAAAGCCTATTTTAAAATCGCTGCCAAATTTTAACTTCGAAATTTTTTTGAGAATTGGCACACATTCTTCTTCCGTTGCGCCCGGGTACACAGTGGATTCAAACACCACATAATCGCCNTTTTTAAGCACTTCGGCTACCAAATGTGTAGCCAAAAGCAAAGGTTCTAAATTGGGAATATTATGATTATCAATTGGCGTAGGAACAGTTATAATAAAAAAATGAGCACGCCGCAAATCGTCTTGATTCGATGTAAATTCTATATCGCAATCATCGAACGCCTCTTTTTCCAATTCTTGACTTGGGTCAATTTTGTTGCGCATCTGCGCTATGCGACTGTCGTTAATATCAAAACCTATGACCGAATATTTTCGTGCAAATTCCAAGGCAAGCGGCAAACCAACATAGCCTAATCCAAGAACCGCAATGCGTTTCTTTTTCGCTTGTAAATCAGTTATCATAAATAAATGTCTTTTAGGGTGGTTGGGCAAAAATATACACTTATTTCATATAATCAATCATAAAGCAGGTATTTTTTTCGTATTTTTTTATAATTTTCCAATTCCGTGTGCCACGATTTGCGAATTTCGTCTTCGGTTTTTCCGGCGGTAATTTGCTGTTTGAGCGTGGTATTTCCTGCCAATTTTACGAAAAATGATGTAAAAAACGGCGCTGTTCCCATATACTTTTTGTAGGCTGTCAAAAAAATATGCAACGGCATCTGTTGCAAATTTTCCGTAGGGTAGTTACGCAAATCCATGCCAAAGCACAATTGATTTTTTAACGGCGGATTTTTGCTTGCGCCTTCTATGCTGCGTGGCGTAAACGAAAAACTGCTATCGCGCCAATTGGGGTGCCCAATTACTTGAAATGGGTAGGGGGTGCCNCNNCCGCAACTAAGTGGTGTGCCTTCGGTAAGGCACAAAACGGGATACAAATACACAGCCTGCATATTGGGCAAATTGGGCGAGGGCGCAATTGGCAACTTGTATCTATCGGCATGTGTGTAATTTTTGCAGGTAATTACCTGTAAATCAGTTTGAACACCATTCGCAAGCCATTTTTCGCCAATTATCATGCGGGCATATTCGCCAATGGTCATACCGTGAACAATCGGCACAGGGTGCATACCTACAAACGATGTAACGACTGCCGGGTTTAAAACCGGTCCGTCAATATAAAATCCGTTTGGATTGGGGCGGTCTAAAATAATGCAGGGCGTATTGGTTTCGGCGCAAGTTTCCAGCACATAGTGCATGGTGGAAATATAGGTGTAAAACCGCACACCCACGTCTTGAATATCGAAAATGATAATATCACAATTTTTAAATTGCGCAGCAGTGGGTTTTTTATTTTCGTCATAAAGCGAAACAAGCGGAACGCCGGTTTTGGCATCAACATCGCATTTCACGTGTTCGCCGGCATCGGCTTTGCCTCTAAAACCGTGTTCGGGACTAAAAACGGCGGTAACATTGACTTTTAAACTGAGCAATGTGTCAAGCAAGTGCGTTTTCCCAATAGTAGTAGTGTGATTGGCAACCAAACCAACTCGTTTGCCTTTCAGCAATGGTAGATATTCGCTTGTACTTTCGGCACCGGTTTTTATTTGAGTTTGCGCGTTAAGCGTGCTTGTTAAAAATAGAAGGAGGAAAAGGTGGAGTAGTTGGGTCATGGTTTTGGGAATTTGAGATAGGTTTTAATGATTTAAAATTTCTGGATTGCTTCGTTCCTCGCAATGACGCTCGAATAAACGTCATTGCGAGGAACGAAGCAATCCAGCTTTTTTTGATGATACGACAATAATTACTATTTATTATTTCTTAACTTTCAAACTTAAATACTATCTTTGCCGGTATGAATACCGAATTATACATTGCCCGGCAAATTTTGCCCCACAAAGATAATACAAATATTTCAAAACCAATTGTGCGTATCGCAATTATTGCCATTGCCTTGGGTTTGACGGTTATGATTGTGGCTGTTTCGGTTATTTTAGGGTTTAAAAATACTATTTCCGAAAAAATATTCGGGTTTTCGGCGCATATTCAAATTGTGAATTACGATAATAACAATTCTTTTGAGGCAAGTCCGATACTGTTTAACGCCGCTTTGCAACAAGAAATTGCGCAGGAAAGGCAAGTTGCCCATGTGCAGCGCTTTGCCACCAAACCGGGGATTGTGCGTGCCAACAATTCGGTAAAAGGCGTGATTGTAAAAGGCGTGGCAGATGATTATAATTGGGATTTTTTTGAAAAACACCGCATTGCCGGCTCCACCTTTCGCATAGGCGATAGTATTACAAATCAAGTGCTTATATCGAAACAGTTAGCCGATATGTTGCAGGTTGAGGTTGGCAATTCTATTGTAACCACCTTTGTGCCCAGCGCAAGCGGAAAACAACCCCGCAAACGGCAATTTGAGATTGCCGGCATATACGAAACTCATTTACAGGAAATTGATAGCCGTTTTATCATTGCCGATATGCGCCACATTCAAGCGCTCAATTCGTGGACTGAGCAACAAATAAGTGGTTACGAAGTGTTTTTGCACAATCACAGAAACCTGTGGCAGGCAAAACAAACAATTCAACAGATTGCAGGTTTTAATGTTAGTCCCGATGCTACTCTTTTGCAAGTGGAAACTTTACAGGAATTGATGCCGCAAATTTTCGATTGGCTCGCAATGCTCGACATGAATGCGTGGATAATTATTTTTCTGATGCTTATGGTGAGCGGCATGAATATGATTACCGGTTTGCTGGTAATTATTTTGGAAAAAACACAAAGTATAGGTATTTTAAAAACACTTGGCAGCAGCAATGTAAGCATACAAAAAGTATTTCTTTACGTCGGTTCGCTTATTATTGGCAAAGGTTTGCTGTGGGGTAATAGTATAGGTATAACACTCTGCGCTCTGCAATATTTTTTTCACCTCATTCCGCTCGACCCGCAGACGTACTTTATGAGCTACGTGCCTATTGCGTTTTCGTTACCGGCTTTGCTTGCGCTCAATGTGGGCACATTGGTAATTACAATCCTTATGCTTTTGTTGCCGGCGCTTATTATTAGTAAAATAAGTCCGGCAGAGGCGGTAAGGTTTAGTTAAGGGCGCATACCCCCAACCCCCTAAAGGGGGCTTTTAGAGCGACGAAATAGACCTAAGCAACAGCATTACCACGGAGCAAAAGTCCCCTTTAGGGGATTTAGGGGTAATATTTTTCAACAAAATGCAAACAGTCTCAAAATTTTTTCCTATTTTTGCGCAATTTCCCGTGTTTTTCAGAAGTTGAGAAATAGGGGGAATTAAAAAAATATCTGTATGTATGCAACTTTTTTTTATAAATTGCCGTCATAGAGTAACGATGTGAAATATTCTTAAAAAAATTCTTAAAAAATAACTAACCACTAAAAACTAACTAATTATATGAGTATGAAATCAATTTTACGAAGTATTATGTGCACCATGAGTGCGGTTTTACTATTTAGCACAGGGCTTTTTGCCCAGGCAAATTTGCTTATTTCGGGCGGTAACGCCGTGTCGAGTTACTTGTGTTCCAACTCATTCGTAACTGTGTGGGGTAAGAACGATGCCGGTCAATTGGGATTGGGAACATCGGGTGCTCCGGTAACTACGCCTACGGTAATGCCAATGACAAAGTTTGCAACAACAGATAAGCCGGGCGGGCAGCTGATACAGCAAGTAAATTCCGGTTCGGGGCAGCACTTTGTGGCACTTACGTGTAAAGATGCTGCAGGCAAAACAGAAGTATGGGCATGGGGCAGCAACGACCGCGGGCAAATAGGCAATGGCGTTAAAGGAGGCGTAGTTGCCGCTCCTGTACGTGTGCGTGCAAGCACCGGCATTGATGCGGCTTACCGAGAAAACGTCGGTGGTGTTAATTACTTAATCAACGCAAAAGTAGTGTATGCCGGTAACTCCAATACCTTCGCTATTTTGAACAATGGCGATTTGGTTTCGTGGGGAGGAAACGGCGCGGGCGCCAATCAATACACCCATACATACGGACAGTTGGGCGATGGCACACAAACAGACCGCTACGAAGCGGTATATGTATTGAGAGCAGCTGGACAACGATTGCAAAACGTAACAACAATATGCGCCGGCGATAATGCCGCGTATGCTTTAGATGCCAACGGGCAAGTGTGGTCGTGGGGCTGGTCGCAAAGCGCAGGAAACCCCGGTCCTACCACAGCAGGAAATGGAGCTTTGGGACGTGCCGACGGACAAACCAACTGGGCAACACAAGTACGCTATGCCAATCAAGATGGTTCGGGAGCCGGGCTAATGAATAATATAATATACTTATCGTGCTCTGATGGTGGGGCATTTGCAATAGACAATAATAACTATGTATGGGCATGGGGTAACGGCGGTTGGGGCAACTCACTCGGACTGGGCAACAATCAAGGAGGTTGGGAGCCGCGCAGAGTAAGAAACGTGGGAACCACAGGTAACCCTAACGATTATTTGCAGGCAAAACAAGTAGCCGGCGGACAAGGCTTTGGTATGGCTGTTACTTTAGATGGTCGCGCAGTAGTATGGGGCGGCAGCGGCACATGCGGTGTTTCCGGTCATGGCGGTGGTGGCGGCACCATTGCCGGACTTACCAACGACAGTAATGCACGCTATATAACAAGCCCTGCCAATGCCAAAGACTCGGTGGTGCTTATCAACCGCGCCGACCATGGAGGCTGGTTTGTAACAGCGAGCGGGCGTGTATTTGCCTTTGGCTGTAATCAAAACGCCGATGCCGGCGTTACCGGTATGCTGGGAACCGGAAGTACGGCAGATGTGCCCACACCTACTCAAATCACAATGCCCGGCGGGTGCAGCCTTCGCGACCTGCCGCCAACAGTAGATATTTCGCCAAAAGACTATGAGGTGTGTGCTTCGCAATTCAACGGTATAGAAATAAATTCCGGTTTTGGTATAATCAAAACATCGGGAGCATCGCCTTATCACATACAATGGTATAAAGATGGCGTTCTTATCAAGCAAAGCACCAAAGATGGTCCATGGGGTGTTGCTGCCGGCACAACGGTAAATTCGGCAAACTGGGCAAAAAAATTAACAGCTGCCGAGGTAAAAGCAGCCGGTGCCGGTGTGTATAAAGTGGTAGTAACGTATACCGGTGCCAATGCAGGTTGTAATCCTCCTCCTCCGGTAGAAGCTCAAATGACAGTGAAATTCTTCACCCAAGAATTTGAAGACCCAGGCACCTTAAAAGTTGACTGTACAGCCAAAACAGCCACAGTAAACGTTAAAGCAAAATCACCGGCTAATATTACAGGACGAGTGTACAATTGGTACACAGCCTGCTCCGGCGGTACCCCAATAGCTACCACTTCCGGCTCCGGTACAACAACTCTTACTACAGCCAATTTAGCCGCTTTGAGTTACAGCAATGCTTATAACGATGCTTCATGCACAATTAAAAAAACCTGCAACTCGGCAGATACAAAATTAGTGTGGGTTGAAGAAGTGGCGAAGTCTTCGGGTGTGCTTTTCGGCAAACCAACAGGAGCAACAGCAACTTCCAATGAAACGAGCGATAACAGATATGGTTTGGACGGCAATAGGATTTTTACGGGAATTGTTGTTAATGAACCTATAATAATTACCGAAATGTCGTTTATGGTTAAAGCTTGTTTTGATAAAAATTCAGGTGGAACAGCCCCTATGACAATTAGTATTTACAACACGAAGGATGTTGGTGGAAATCCGGTACCTAATGCTGTTGTTTCATCATACGGTAGTTTGACAGTTACTTATGAAAAGACTAATGCAACAAACACCGACAATGTGTGTAGTAACGATGAAGTAACAGCTAAGGGAACAATAACATTGCCGCCCGGCACTTATTTTATAGGTATTAGCGCTCTATCAACAACAACAACAAGTGGAGGTGGGATTAAAGAATTAAAATTCTTCCGACCGGGAGGGGCTGCTGCTGCTAACGATGGTTTAACTCCTAATGCAGTAACGCACCCGGCTAATATGACTGCGAATATGTACAATGGAAACCAAGGCAATTTAAGTATGTTTTTCGACATCAAATTCACAACAGGGCAAAAATTCTGCGACCGAGTACCAGTGTGCATAAAAGAAGACTGCCCAACATGTACGGCATCGAAAGACCCGGTAATTACTCCTGATTCCGGACCAGGCACGCCTGCGTACAATTCTCAATCTAATACGGTAACATTATGCGAAGGGGGGCCAAGCGTAACCCTACGCACCAATAACGTAAATCCGGGCTCGTACAGCAATTATACAATAGAATGGTATAAAGGCGGCAAAGCAGTAGGTAACCGTGTGAGAACACAAAATTTCGGACCAACTCCAACAAATGCAAACGTATCCGATACATGGACTGTGGGTTACAGCGATGTTACCGAAACGGGCACTACCTATTATGTGCGAGTGAACGATAGAGCGGAACCCACTGAAGAAAAATGTATTAAATGGGCAGAAATTATTGTAAAACGACAACCAAAACCCGTAGCACAAACAATCCCCAACAAATCATACTGCGCCGACGGAACCACCAAGAACGATGCCCTTACCCTTGTATCTACTCCAACCGGTGCCACGTTTACTTGGACAAACAATAATACCGCCACAGGCATAGCCGCAAGCGGCACTTCATCGCCGGTGCCTCAGTACACACTTACCAACACCGGCACAACAGCCATTACAAGCATAATAAAAGCCACACCAACGCTCAACGGTTGCGCAGGCGATGAAACCACCATAACCACCATAACCGTTAATCCAAAACCAACCCTCGTATTTGCCGGCGGAGCCCAAAAAGACCAGTCAGTTTGTATAGGCACCGCAATTAGCAATATAGGCTTTACACTCGGCGGCGGAGCGCACACTCCAACTTTGGATGCTACTGCAACATCACGCGGATTGTCGTTGAGTGGCAATAATGTAACAGGTACTCCCACAGGCACAGGCACTATTCCATACACAGTTACTGCAAAAGCTGTAAACTCCGGTACGGCGGGAGCTTGCCCCGATGTAACCATAACAGGAACAATTACCATTAATCCGCTACCTACCGTTACTCTTTCGGGCGAAGCCACGTATTGCCAAGGCAATACAATCAATCCGATAGTAGCAACCTTTGCCAACGGTAAAGCGCCATATAGCTTTACTGCAACTTCAACGGCAGGCGCCGGCGGCGTAACAAGCGGTCAGGCAACAGCAGCAAACAGCAACAAAGCCAATCTTACCGGAGCCACCTTGCCAAGCGCGCCGGGTGATTATACCTACACGCTTTCAACATTTAAAGACGACAATGGTTGCGTAGGCAATATGGCATTGGTAAGCCCCGCAAGTCAAAAAATTACCATCAACCCCGAACCGAAGGCAACAATGCAAGCCACCCCCAAAACGGCGTACTGCGCAGGCAGTGCGAGCGGTATAACGCTTTCGTTGACTGCTGCTTCGGGCGTTAATTTAAGTCAGGGAACAGTTAGCTACGCATGGACACCTTCAGGAAGCGGAGCATCAATAACCAATGCCACCAAAGGCACATACAACGTTACAATCTCTCAAACTATAAACGGTAAGACGTGTACATCAACTGCCGGACCAATAACGATAACCGAAAATCCGCAGCCGACTTATACCATAACCGGCAATGGCGAATACTGCCCAACGGAAACAAACCGTACACCGGTAGTTATAACGTTTACCGGCGCAGCTCCCATAACGTTTGATATTGCCAACAAATCCGATTTTTCAGCAAGTGGAGGAGGACTTATTTACACTTCCACCGCCGCAACGGGCGCAAATTCACCCGGACAAAAATACCAGCCAACCAACATAAAAGATGCCAATGGCTGCGATGCGGTGGCAAATACCGCTTCGGTAACAGTAACAAATAAAACGGTAGTAGGTTTGACTTACGACAATGGAATTGCCCCTATTTGTTTCGGAACCCAATCAAGTGTTGATATAAAAAATCATATACTAACAGCCGACAAAAGTAAGTTGACCTTTGCAATGAAACCGGGCAGTCCGGGCACGGTAAATTCTTCCGGAGTTTTAACTCTAAACGCAGCTACCGCAACTAATTACTATGTAATTGCAACATTGCCGGCACAGCCAGGAGAAACCTGCCCGTCGGAAATTGAAATTCCGGTAACTACCTTGCCATTGCCAACAGCCACCATCACCAAACAAGACGTATGTTTCGGCACAGTATCGCAACTAACGGCAAACCCAACAGGCGGCACCGGCGGATTTAGCGGCGGAAAATCAAAATACGAATGGACAATCAGCGCCCCTGGTAGTTTGGACAATGCCGCTGTAGCCGCACCGAAAATACCCGGCACCGTTCAGGCAGGCATCTACACCGTGGGGCTTACCGTAACCGACTTTGAAGGTTGTAAAGCAGCAACAGCGGCAACAGCAACGGTAACAATCCATGCCATACCGGTAATAGACTTTACAGCTCCCGGTCCATTCTGCGCAGGCGCTACCGCAGCCAATATTACAGCAACCGTAACACCTTCAACACTTGTAACAGGTGGTACAGGCACATGGACAGGCGCAACGAAAACATCGGAAACCGCTGCCACGTTTGACCCCACAACGGCAACCGGGTCTCCGTTTACCATCAAATATGATTTTACCAGTTCGGCTGCAAACGGCAGTTGTCCTGCGGTACAGGTATCGAAAACCGTAACGGTTAATCCTAACCCAACATTCACCATTGCGCCAAGCAAAATAAGCGCGTGTGAATTCGATGCCTTTAACCCGAATGTACCAATAACAATGATTGTTACCCCAACGTCGCCCACTACGGCTTCGCAAATGGGCAATGCCGCAGGTTACGCATATAGCGGAGCTGTGAACATAAACCCATTGACCGGAGCATTCGACAGTAAAGACCAAAGCGGTACAAAAACCATAAAACTTAATTACACCGATGCAAATGGTTGTAAAGGCGAGGCAACAACAACCTTTAGCATCGACCCATTGCCCGTTGTGAAATTTACCGGCAATCCTGCGGAAGTATGTTACAGTGCAGGAGAAATAACATTAGGCGTAAATATTCCCGGCGGTACATTTAGCGGTGGCGGCGTTAATTCTTCAACCGGTAAATTTACGGCAATGGTAGCGGGCGGAACACACACGTTCAACTACGCATACACCGATGCCAAAGGTTGTAAAGGCGAAGATAATTTGACCATAAAAAGCATATTTGTAGAAGCACCGGGCAATGTGAGTCAATCGGCAATGGTAACTGCGAGCAATGTGCTTGCAGCAGGTTCCGTAACCGATATTACCGTTGTACAACCGGCCGCTACCGACGGCGTTGATTGGTTCAACGTTCCGGCAGCTGCGTCCATATTTACCGGAACAGTCTATGCCACCGGCGTAAACGATGGTAATGTAATGACTTACGCGCCATTCCCCAAAGACTTGAATTATATTACCCGCGCCTTTAAAACGGTTGGCGGCAATAAATGTTACAGCGCCGATGCTACGGCAAAACTTACCATTACACAATGTCCGGCAGAACCGCCTGTGGCAAAAGATCCATTCTATTGTGTGGGCGACCATGGAGCGGTTACGGCAACAGCAACCGGCTCGAATGTTTCGTGGTTTAGCGTTGATGTAAGCGCTTCGACCAACCCAAGCCCTGCGGGATTGTTGAATGCCGGAAACACATTAAGCGCTTCGGGTATGACTACCGCTGCCGCCGCTACGAAAACTGTTTACGCTGCATCGTACGATGCCACTGCCCAATGCTGGTCGATAGCCACACCGGTTACAATTACCATAAAAGATTTGCCGCTGGTTTCAATCGCACCTGCCAATGCAAATATTTGCGCAGCTACCGAAACCGGTAAATTCAACGTAACCCCTGCATTGCCGGGCGGAACTTTGAGTGCACAATCAGGCACAGGTTTGAATCTTACAACCGGCGTGTGGACACCCGAAACCGATAAAACATCGAGCGTTACAGCACGTTACACCGTAACAGAAACGTGGGGAACCAATGCCGCTACGCAAGTACCGGTAACTTGTACAAACCATGCCGATGCTACAATTACCGCACACTTTACACCTGCGCCAACTCCGGTAGACAAAACATGGGCGTTGAGCAGTATTGCAACCATTCCTGCCGGACACATGACAGCTACGGTTGCTGCTCCGGGAGTAAAAGTAAATTGGTATAAATCCGATAAAACCACGCCAATTACAGCCGACAACGCAAACGGAACGGCTATGACACCCGATAGAGCGGCGCTGCAAGCTGCGGTAGATGCTCGTCCGCCTGCACAGGCTGACGATAACTACACCGAAGACTATTGGATTAGCCAAACCGATGCAAACGGTTGCGAAAGCGAAAAAGTAAAAGTAACTTTAACGTTGGTAAGTTGCGAGTTTGCACAACCCGAAGTAACGGGCGTGGAACTCTGCGCCGACGGCACACTTACCAATATGACAGCAAAAGTTCCGGCTGCAACGCTTGGTATCACAGGATTTGACCCGACAAGCATTACCTGGAAATGGTACAATGCCGATAGAACAGTTGCAAATAGCGGTAATGGCAATGGAACTGCAAATTCTGCTTACAAACCGGCAATCATGCCGGCAGCGGGTACTACAACCTACTATGTAGAATACGAAGCCGTAATTCCAAATTCGGGCGGCAACAAATGCAAAATGGAACAAGCGGTAACAATTACCGTAAATCCTTTACCAACGCCTGCTTTCGGCACCAATCCAATTGAAATGTGCCAAGGCGAACCGGCAATTACGCTCAACGTAAGCCCAACAACCGGCGGAACCGGCGTATTTACCGGCGATGCTACATCGGCAACCTTCAACCCGACTAAGCTCGGCAAAAATACCATAACCTACACATTTACCGATGATAAAAGTTGTAAAAATTCTGCAAGTTACGATATTACGGTAATTTCAATTGCCGACCCTGTGGTAACTCCGGCTAACAATCCGAAAGTATTGGTGCGCAGTTCATTGGGTGTATTGAACGGAACTACCGAACTCGATGCTCAGGCAAATGCTGCCGCCGACAAAGTGTTGTGGTTGGATTTCACCACTTCGGCACAATTGGCGAAAGATACCTACACCTATCAAACCGGCTTAAACGACGCTTCTGCCGCAGGAACCTATCCTTATCATGTGCAATCGTACCGCGTGATTGACAACGGCGACCGCACCTGCTATAGCGGCAAAGTGCAAGCATCGCTCACAATTACCGATTGTCCGGCAATAGCGCCGGTAGTGAAAAATGCACACTACTGCTTGGGCGAAACCAATCCGAAGTTGACCGCAGAAACCTTTGTAACAGCAGGCAACGTAGCTTGGTTTACTACCGACCCGGGAGGAAAAATGGGTGAAAATTTAGGAATTGCCGGCGAAGGCGGGCTCAACCGTTTGGAAACAGGCATTGTTTACAATTCGGCAAACAAAAATAAAGGACAACAAACCGTGTACGTAGCCGAATACGATAAAGTTAACAACTGTTGGTCGGTAGGAGCTGCCGTAACGATTGATATTCACGACAATCCTGTACCACAGGTAGCAGCAAGCAAACCCGATTTTTGCGCAGCCAACGAAGTGGTAACATTTACCTTAACGCCCGACCCAAATACTTTTGGCAGCAATGTAAAAACATCGTTTACCCAAACTACTACTACATTTGGAGGATTTAATTCCGCCACTCGCAGTTGGGACGCTATGGCTGACCCATGGAATGTAAATCTTGCCGATAATTCCACAGCCGAACGCACCATAGAAGTAACCTACAAAATAGACGAAACTCATGGTTCAACGGCAGAAATACAGGCAACCTGTACGGCGCAAAAAGTAGAAAAAACTACCGCGCAATTTATGGTAGCGCCGCCTGCAATGCCCGACAAATACTGGTTGATAGGCGATATTACGAACATTCCTGGATACTTTATGGAGGCAATCACATCGAGCACCGGCACCAAAGTGGCGTGGTACGATACCGATAAAACAACTTCATTGGCATCGAACAGCTTGACATTAGACCCCGACCGTCCAAAAATTCAAAGCGAAGTACCGAACAACGCCGAAGAATTTACTAAAAAGTATTATGTAACTCAGCGCAATCCGCTTGGTTGTGAAAGCGAGAAAACCGAGGTACGGTTGATATTGGTAAAATGTCCGTTCCAACCACCGGTGGTAACTCCTAACGAAAAATGTAAAAAAGAATTACCGGTTACAGGTATGGCATTGCAAGCAGCAAAACCTGCCACTACTGCCGAAACACCAACCAAATGGCTTTGGTACACATCTGAAACAGGTAATACTTTGGCATCGGGAGCGCCTACGACAGCAGGAATTTCTTCAACATTCTCGTCAACAGAAAAAGCAACGGTAACCTACTGGGTAAGCTACATGGCAGTGGAACAAAGCAGCCAGCAGGAATGTGAAAGCCGCCGTACTCCGGTAACGCTTACCGTACACACCGACCCTGTAATTACTAAGCTCCTTCCAAGCAAACAGGTGTATTGCAGCGACGATAAATATGCCGACGGATTGATTACACCAACGGTAATGTGGGGAGCAGCGGGCGATGTGAAAAAATCCGACAAATGGAGCATTGAAAACAAATTACCGGGAGAGGGCATTGATGCTGCCGGTTATTTCAACGCAAGTACTTGGGGCGACCTAACAGCCGATTATACCATAATATATGTTGTGGAAAACAGCAAAGGTTGTAAAGATACATTGCCGTTAGTTGTTCCGGTGCAATTCTCGCCTGTGCCTACTATTAAAGACGAAGGTTATTTTGCTGCGCCAAATGCAAGTGCAACGGTAACGCTCACTGCGCAAGGTTTGGGAGCAAGCAATCCGGCAGCCGGCGGACACCCGCACAGCGGAGTGAACTGGTATCGCACGGCAACTTCATTGGTGGTGCTATCAACCGGCAATCCGTCGTACACCAGCCCCGATAGAGGCACTATAGGCAATCCTAATCCAATAAAAGGCAACGATATTATAGTTCCGGGTGAGAAATTCTATGCAACACAGGTAATTCGTGGTTGCGAAAGTAAACGAGTGGAAGGAACGGTTATTATAAACTGTCCGGTGCCTGCGCCAAGCACAAAAGACCGCATTATCTGTACCTACTTCGACCACCCCGAATTGACGGTAACCAAAGGAGCGTGGCCTACTTACCCAGACGCAGGCACACGTCCTGCCGGAAATACCGAAGTGTTTAATTTCTACAACGCCAACGGCACTTTGGCAGGCACAGCAGACCACACCGGAAAATTGACGCTTACCAATTATAATAGAAACGTTGGCGAAGTAACATTCCAGGTAAAAGAAAAAAATACCTTCCAAATAGGTACGCAAACCGCTACCTGCGAAAGTCCTGCAACTCCTATAACTGTTTTCATACGCGATGTTGATGCTGTTACAATCGACCCGCCGGCATCTATTTGCGAATACGACCCCACTAAGCAGTTCAATGCTTCGAACGTAGCTACAGGAGCACTGGTAGAATGGTATTACGACACCGCGCCGAATGAGCCCAACAGAGTGCAAGGACACGAAACTCCGAGCAATGGCTCAGGCAATCCGTTTATGCCGAAATTCAACGGAAAAACAGACGGACCGGGCAGCTACACTATTTGGGCTACTCAGCGCCACAGCTTTACCGGTCTTGGTTCTGCCGTCGATAATGTATCGTGCGTGAGCAAATCAGCAACTGCTACGCTTGTAATAAAACCAAAACCTGTGCCGCCTGTGCTTACCGGAAGCGAAAATTGCTACGGCGATGTGGATAAAAACCCATTGACAGCCAACGTAAATGCAAATTGGTTTAATAGAAACGGTGTGCTTCAAAATGCAACACCAACCAATAGCTTTATACCGGTTGAGACAGCTCCGAACCTTGTGCCGCCGCACACGTATCTCTACAAAGCTTCTCAAACCGTAAACGGTTGCAACAGCGATACCGTAGAGGTATATTACAGAATAAAAGAAATCCCGAAAG
>WQTX01000048.1 GCA_009786075.1 Bacteroidota bacterium
AGGTCGGGGTGCACGCATACTTCGTGTACTTTACCGAGCTTACCGCGTACGTGAACTACGACAGTCGCAGGCTCGGCTTTTCCGTTCGCCCCGTGCTCGCAGAATAATTATCTGAACCAAGATTTTAGCAGGATTTAGAAGATTTGCAGGATTTAGACCTGTTAGGTTTTCAAAACCTAACAGGTTTTGTTTTTTTGGAAAATAGAACTATCAGTAAAATTTTACATTCCGTTTGAAACTACCGGTGTGATTTTTTTTAATACTATGTTGTAATTTCCTCGAAAAAGTAGTATTTTTGTATCATTGAAAACAAATAAAAATTGTAACTATGGCAGTAGCAGTAAAAAAAACATTCGCGCCGTTGTGTAACGATGCGAATACAGCAACGTTACTCTATTCGCATGCCGACCATTCGGTTGCGGAATTGGAAAATACCTCGCAAGAGAATATGCAATTTGAAGGGGGAGCTATGGTTACGCATAAAGAGGTTTTTAGTACATTATTGGATAAATTGAGTGAACATTATAATGTTGATATGCACAAATTGGTAACATTATGAATATAATTTATTCCAAGATAGCCCAACGAGATGTTGGTAGGTTGTTTTATGCTATAACCGAAGATTATCAATCGCCACTTACAGCAGCTCGATACGTACAAGGTATTTACGACGAAATAAACAAACTGAGTACGCAAGCCAAAATTCATAAAATAGAATATGGCGCATTTTATCGTCAGTTTGGAACTATCGTTCGTCGAATTAATTATAAAAAAATGGCAATAATTTATTCAGTGATAGAAAATTACGTTCCCGAAAGTTTTGTTTGGATTCATCGTGTAATACCCGCCTCTTTGGTAATAGAATAAAAATGATTTTCCTCGTCAACTTGTTTACTCGTCAACTCGTTAACTTATTTCAAAAAAACCATTGTCGTATTACAAAAAATACTATTTTTGCGTTTCAAAATAAAATAACGTTAAAAAAACATATACAATATTATTATGGCAACAGAAAAAAAATCACAAGATTCATTGAAAACAATAGAAACTTCTATGACTAAAATAGAAATGTTTATCGAAAAAAATAAAAAAGTACTTATTTATACTATAGGTGCATTGATAGTGCTTATAGGTGGATTTATAGTATATAAAAATTTGGTAGCCGAACCTCGCAACGTGAAAGCGCAAGATTCAATGTGGCGTGCCCAACGTCAATTTGCAATGGATTCGTTTGCAGTGGCATTGAATGGTAATGAATCAATAGTGGGTTTTGCCGAAATTGCCGATGAATATTCGGGAACAGCAACAGGAAATTTGGCAAAATATTATGCCGGAATTTCAAGTCTTCGCATTGGCGAATATGAGCAAGCGCTTGATTATTTAGGGAAATACAAAAGCGACGACGAAATTACCACAACATTGGCAATAGGAGCAATGGGCGATGCACACAGCGAACTTGGCAATTTAGACAAAGCAGTAGATTTGTATATAAAAGCAGCCAACAAAATCAATCACGCAGCATTAAGCCCACGCTTTTTAATGAAAGCCGGCGGTATATATGAAAAACTTGGCAAAAAAGATAAAGCGCTTGCCGCTTACAACGAAATCAAAACCAAATTTTCATCAGCTCCCGAAGCTGAACAAATAGAAAAATATATTATTCGAGTACAACAATAAAGCCCCATAAATCACCCCACTTCGACTACGCTCAGCGACTAATGGGGGACTTTTTGTTTCCAAACCTTGTTTCCTCGTTCCCTAATCCCTCGTCAACTAAAAATATGGCAACTTCATTAAAAAATCTATCAGACTACAACGTAGAAGAAATACCCGATGCATCGGCGCTTACTATTGGTATTGTGGTTTCTGATTGGAATATACAAATCAACAATCAATTGCTGAAAGGCGCTATCGACACATTGCGCCAGCATGGTGTGAACGATGCAAATATTTTTATAAGCCGGGTGCCGGGAGCATTTGAATTAACATACGGCTGCAAAACAATTGCAGAGAATTATGATGTTGATGCCGTTATTGCAATTGGCACGGTAATTCAAGGCGAAACGCCTCATTTCAATTATATTTGTCAAGGTGTAAGCTATGGAATTTCGGAATTGAACCTTTCGTTTGATATTCCGTTTATATTTGGAGTGCTCACAGTAGATACGCTTGAACAGGCGCAAGACCGCGCAGGCGGAAAACATGGAAATAAAGGTGTGGAGGCTGCTGTTACTGCTATTAAAATGGCACTTTTTAATTAGGAAGTTAGGAAATAGGAAATAGGAATTTAGGAGTTAGTGAGGAAATTGCTAACTCTTTTTTAATATAAAATGATGCCAAAACTAATTACAATAATCAAACATTTTTCAATTTTTTCGTTTATCGGATTGGGATTCTATGTTTTTCTGATAGGAAAAATTCTGTCGTTATGGCTACACCCTCAGGCAGACGATATTGATATGATTTACAACATAATAGTTGTGTTGATGTTTGAATTTTTTTTGATAAATACAGGATTATTTATAAGTCTTGCCGATAGGTCGTGGTTTGATTGGCTGTTTGGGCTTGGTTTTTTTGGATTGTTTGCCGCAATGTTCAATAGTCTCGTTACAGGAAATTTTATTCTTATCATTTATGGAACAATGGTACTCAATAGAATATTGTACAAGATACATAATCGTGAAAAAATTGACAAGAAGCGAGAAATGAACAATGTTTTGCTTAATTTTAAGATATATTTAGGGTTAGTATTTGTTGTTGCGTGCGGCTCATATTTTATTCCGCACTTCGGACTTACAAAAGAATTTCTTGAAACAGTGAGATATGAAGTGGCAGTAAATTATGACAGAGGTATTGATTGGAGTTTTGAGTTTGTTGATATGCCACATATTGCCATGTGTTTCGGAATAGTGTATTATTTCACACTCTCATTTATGGAGATAAAATCGGCAATACGTAAAATTAAAGCGGAACAATTAATCAGCTGAGTGAATAAACCCCCAAATCCCTCGTCGCCGTAGTATTCGCAAAAACCTCTTGCGCCTCTTTTTCAAGTTCTTCCGTCGATTTATAACGTGCCGAAAAATGCCCAATCAATAACTGTTCGGCTTGTGCCAAACGAGCAAATTCACCTGCTTGGCGTGCCGTTGTGTGAAATGTTTCTATTGCTCTCGGCAACATATTGTGCAAAAATGTAGCTTCGTGATACAGCAAACGTACACCTTTTATATAGTGTGCTATTTGTGGAAAAAAAGCCGTGTCGCTTATGTAAGCGTAGGAGAGGAGCGGTTTGTCGGTTGCTCGTAATTCGGTATTGGGAATTGTTTCGCCGGTTGAGCGGTGTATGTCGTTGCCGTTTTTTACGGCAATAATTTCGTCTAACGATAAATTGTACTGCGCAATGGCTTCTTTTTTTACATTGATACTTGGTTTTTCGGTAAAATAAAATCCCCATGTGTCAATTCTATGGTTCAAGTGAATGGCATAAACGCTCATTTTTTTATCATCGTAAATTTGCGCGAAATCCTCGTTTGGCAATGTGTGAAAGTTCAGTTTAAACTGCAATTCACCAACTAAATAATGCGCTTGCGGCGATGTAAGAATTTCTTCAAGTCCGGCAGGCGCATAAATAGAAAGAGCGTGTTTGCGCCCCAGCATGCTGAATGTAGATAATACGCCAAATATTCCTAAAAAATGGTCGCTATGCAAGTGGCTGATAAATATGGTATTGATTTTTGCAAAAGCAATATTTGCCTGTCGTAATCGCATTTGCGTTCCTTCGGCACAATCAATTAAAAAATAACGTTCAAACAATTGCAATACCTGTGCCGATGAAAAACGCTCCGATGTAGGCAATGCAGAGTTTGTACCGAGAATGGTTAGTTTGTTCATATTTTTAGACACAAGACTTTTAGACTGATAGACATAAGACGATATAAAATGAAAAGATAGATTGCTTTCGGCGATAAAAAGATAAATGTGCTTTGCACGACAAATTTATCGGCGTAGCGTTTTATCACCGAAGTATTTATCAACTAATCACTATTTAACGATTTCCGCCTCAGCCCGTTCCAAATCCGGCGCAACCATAAGTATAGAATCTAATTGCGAAATTGCAATCAATCGTTCTACTACTTGCTGCAATCCGCACAATACGAATTTCCCGCCGGCATTTTTGCACAAACGATTGGCAACTAAAATTGCGCTTAATCCCGAAGAATCGCAGTAACGACAATTAGATAAATCTAAGATAATGTTCTTTTCATTTGTTCCGGCTATTTCCGTCAATTCGGCTTTGAGCGACGGTGCTACTTGCGCATCGAACTTGTTTGACAATACTTCGATTATCGTATAAGAGTCTTTCTTTGTAATCTTGTTTTCCATGATTTGCGAGTTTTTTTATTATCAAAGGGCTAAAATAAGAAAACCTTTGCTAAAAAGCAAAGGTTTTCTTACAAATTATATGTTTAGACTAAAATTTTATTCTTTTTCTTCCGGTTTAGCCTCGGTTTCTTCTATTTTAGCCTCGGTTTTTTCCGGTTCTGTTTCAACTTTTTCAGCTTTATTTTCCGGTTTCACTTCAACTTTTTCAGCTTTTTCAACTTTTTCAGCTTTTTCGGTTGCTGAGCCTGTCGAACCTGCCGAAGCATTGCTTTCAGCTTTTTTCAAATCCGCTTTCAAATCTGCAAGTGCCGACACATCGCCCAAAGTGGTTTTTTCGATGCTATCGCTTACTTTTTTCATTGCTTTTTTAGTCGATGTAGCTTTATCTTTTTTATCGGCTTCGTCGGCAGCTTTTTTCGCATCTTCAAATGTGCGTGTGTGCGAAATGAAGATTTTTTTAGCATCTTTCGAGAATTCGATTACTTTGAAATCCAATTTTTCATCAACTTTTGCAGGCGTACCGTCTTCTTTCATAATATGGCTCAGAATTGAAATTGCTTCAACACCATAAGGAAGAGCTACGGTTACGTTTTTGTCGTTGATTTCAAGAATAGTACCTTCGTGAATTGAATCTACACTGAAAATTGTTTCAAACACGTCCCATGGATTTTCTTCCAATTGTTTGTGTCCCAAGCTCAAACGACGATTTTCTTTATCAACTTCAAGTACCACAACTTCCATTGGAGCGCCTACTGCGGTAAATTCAGCCGGATGTTTGATTTTTTTCGTCCACGAAAGGTCTGAAATGTGTACCAATCCGTCAACACCTTCTTCAATTTCAACGAATACGCCGAAGTTTGTAAAGTTGCGAACTGTTGCTTGATGTTTGCTGCCCACGGTATATTTTGTATCAATTGCGTCCCATGGGTCTGGTTTCAATTGTTTCATACCAAGCGACATTTTGCGTTCTTCGCGGTCAAGTGTAAGTACTACTGCCTCAACATCATCGCCCACGTGAAGGAATTCTTGTGCGCTACGCAAATGTTGCGACCACGACATTTCACTCACGTGAATAAGTCCTTCAATACCCGGTGCAATTTCTACGAAAGCTCCGTAATCGGCTATAACAACAACTTTTCCTTTTACTTTGTCGCCCACTTGTAGGTTAGCGTCCAAAGTATCCCATGGATGAGGAGTTAATTGTTTCAAACCTAATGCGATACGTTTTTTATCGTCGTCGAAATCAAGAATTACAACATTGATTTTCTCGTCTAATTTCACAATTTCTTCCGGGTGTGTAATACGTCCCCAAGAAAGGTCGGTAATGTGAATCAAACCATCTACGCCGCCAAGGTCAATGAACACACCGTAAGTAGTGATATTTTTAACAATACCTTCGAGCACCTGTCCTTTTTCAAGTTTCGATATAATTTCTTTTTTCTGAACTTCAAGTTCTGCTTCGATAAGTGCTTTGTGCGAAACCACAACGTTTTTAAATTCATGGTTGATTTTCACAACTTTGAATTCCATTGTTTTGCCCACATACACATCGTAATCGCGGATTGGTTTCACGTCGATTTGAGAACCCGGCAAGAATGCTTCGATTCCAAATACATCGACAATCATACCGCCTTTTGTACGGCATTTTACGAAACCTTTTACAATTTCGCTTCCTTCTAATGCTTGATTTACTCTGTCCCATGATTTTAATGCACGCGCTTTTTTGTGCGATAAAATCAATTGACCTGATTTATCTTCTTGACTTTCAACAAAAACTTCTACTTTGTCGCCCGGTTTTAAATCGGGATTGTAACGGAATTCGTTAACGTTTACCACGCCGTCGGATTTGTAACCAATGTTTACAACCGCTTCACGTTTTGTAAGCGACACAATTACGCCCTCAACAACCTCATTTTCAGCTATGCTTGAAAGAGTTTTGTCGTACAGTTCGGTCAGTGATTGACGTTCTTTGTTTGAAAAATTTGTTTGATTCGACTCGAATTTTTCCCAATCAAATTCTTCTTCGTCTGCCTTTGCAGCAGAAATGATTGAATCAATATCTTCGTCGTCCGATGCGTCGTCATTGCTTGCATCTTCCTCAGTATCATCATCTTCAAACTCTTCGTTTTCTTCGATTTCTGTTTCTACTGAGTTTTCTTGTTCGGCATTCAATAAAGTTGTGTTTTCCACTTCTTCATTTTCGGTAATTTCTTTTTTTGCCATTGTTTTGTTTTTTAAAGGTTTAACATTATTTTAACTGGCGGCAAAAGTAACACTTTTTATAATACTACAATACAGAGAATTATATTTTTTTGTGCGTAATGACATATTTTTGTGGTGATACATATTATATATTGTATTAATATTTGAAAAATAACAGAAACAGTATGTCGCTAAAATATTTTTCTGCAAAAAGAATTGTTTTTATGAAAAAAAGTCTATTTTTGCACAGGTTTTACAAAAGGAAGTGTGGGTGAGTGGCTGAAACCACCAGTTTGCTAAACTGACGTACGGGTAACCGTACCGAGGGTTCGAATCCCTCCGCTTCCGCAAAACACGAAAAAAGTAATATTACTTAAAATTGTGTTGTGGGGTCTATGCTTACAATCTGCCCATTTTTTTGTGCGACATAAAATTTATTGTTCGCCACTTTGACTGCAACAACCGAATTTGCTCCTCGAAATCGGCGCATATTCCAATCAATGCCTTTGTTGGAACTTGTGAAAATAGAATTATTGTTGTCGCCTATACACAGCACGTAGCCATTGGTGGTGGCTGCTATGTGCCGTAAATTTTTGTTAGTTTTAAATACATTGTTCCATTCTTTATTTTCGTCCAAAATGTTACGGGTAAAAATATTTCCACTAAATGAACAGGTTATTACATCGTTGCCCACGCTTGTTATGCCGCTAAAAATCTCGCCGCCAATGCGTTCCAATTCCACTGTTTGTCCGTGATTGATATAACGAAAAATAGAGCCATAGCCGGCAACAAAAAATTCCGAATTGGAAATTGCCGTAAAATCATACACATCGGTTTTGGGAGTGCGGTGCAGAAAAGGATACTCGTTTTGAGAAATTCCAATGCTCGGACTTTTTACATAAATATGTCCGTTGAACAATTCTCTTGCGCCAATGGCAAAGGTTGGAAAGTCATTTGTAGCATAAATTTTTGTCAAGTTGCTGCGGTCGTATTCCCAGAAATAATTGAAATCGTACGGTTGAGTCCATGTAGTGCCATAATCGGTACTTTTGAGCACGAGCATATTGTCGCCGCACGCCCATATAACCGTGTCGTTGAAATACAACGAATTAATTGGGTAGTCGAAAGTGTGAGTAATAGCATTGGTGTAGGCTCTGAATCCTTGCCGTTGTTTTATTATTCTGCCTTCTCGAACAGCCGAGCCGCACACTATCACAACCGAATCGCCAATAATACACACATCGCTTACGTCTATGTTTCGGAACGACATTACATCGCTTGTTTCAAGTTTATTATCTTTGTTACACGATGTGGCACAAAGTATGCAGGCGCAAAGCAGTGCAACAAGTGGTTGAGGGAAATGTGATTTCATCTGTTTGTTTTTTTTACAAAAGTACACAATAATTGTAAATGGCGAAGCCTTCAACGAAGTTAATTATAAGTTCTTAATTGACTTTTCGTTAACTTGTCAACTTGTTTCCTACAAACTTATTAACTTGTTTACCAAATTCCGAATATCATTCATACACAAATTAGCATGAAGCGAAAAACGCACACGTGCCGTATTTTTCGGCACAGTAGGGTAGCGTATGGGCAATACAAAAAATCCTTTTTGCTGCAAAGTTTCAGAAAGAACAATTGCATTTTCGTTACTTCCCACAATGTAGGGAATAATGTGCGATTGATAAGGAATTTTTAAAAGTTGCGCACATTCCACGCTTAATTCTTGTAAGTGACTGCGCCGTTTTTGCAAATGAGGCAATTGTTTGAGAATAAATGTAGTCCATGCAATGTTTATGGGTGGAAGAGCGGTAGTGAAAATAAGTGTGCGAGTGTGATTTATCAAATACGAACGCAACACTTCGCTGCAAACTACAAACGCACCAACCGATGCAATTGCTTTGCCAAATGTTGCCACAAGTAAATCAATATCAGCAATTACACTTTGTTCTTCGGCTAATCCGAGACCTTGTACGCCACGCACGCCAAAAGCGTGTGCTTCGTCGATATACAGCAAACAATTATAATTTTGTTTCAGTTCTACAAGTTTTTTCAAATCGGCACAGTCGCCGTCCATGCTAAAAATACTTTCGCTTACAATAAAAATTTGCTCGTATTTTCCTCGTTTTTCCTGTAAAATGCGCTCCAAATGCTCGTAATCGGCATGATGAAAACGCTCAAAATCAGTCTGCGCCAAACGAATGCCGTCGATAATGCTTGCATGCACCAATTTATCGACAACAATTAAATCGTTTTTGCCGGCAAGTGCAGGTAAAATTCCGCAATTTGCGTGATAGCCGCTATTGAATACCAAAGCCGCCTCACGCTGAAAAAGTTGACACAAAAGTTCTTCCAATTCGCCATATTCAGCGCAATTACCGGTAAGTAGGCGCGATGATGCCGCTGAAAAAGGATAGGAGTGAGCGGAAATTTCGTCTAAAAATGTATTGTACAATTCCGTGTTGGCACACAAACCTAAATAGTCGTTGGAACTGAGGTTGATACAATCTTTGGGAATGGAATTTCGGAGAAAACGGAAATTTCCCTGTAATTGTAATTCTTCTAATTGCTTGGCGTAGCGAGATGTATTTTGCATAGGTTTATAGTTTTATTAGAACGCGGATAACACTGATGACGCGGATTTTAGGTTTTATGTCATTCCTGCGAAGGCAGGAACGGCGAAGCCCTCAACGAAGTTAATCTCCTCAAAAATGCGCCTTTTATTAAGAGATTCCTGCCTTCGCAGGAATGACGGGGTTGTATAAAATCCGCGTTGTCCGCGTCATCTGCGTTCTAAATTACCTGTCGTATTCGCACTAATTTTTCCAACAACCCTTCAAGCAAATCAAGTTGCAACATATTTGCACCGTCGGATTTTGCTTCGGCAGGATTTGGGTGTGTTTCTATAAAAAGTCCGTCAACGCCAACGGCAATGCCGGCTTTGGCAATTGTTTCTATCAATTGCGGCTGTCCGCCCGAAACGCCTGAACTTTGATTGGGTTGCTGTAATGAGTGAGTAATATCTAAAATTGTGGGAAAACCCAATTGCTGCATTGCAGGAATGTTGCGATAATCAACAATTAAATCGTGGTAGCCAAACATGGTGCCTCTGTCGGTCAATATCACTTTTTCGTTGCCTGAATCAATCACTTTTTGAGCGGCAAATTTCATAGCATCGGCTGCTAAAAATTGTCCTTTTTTGATGTTTACCACTTTGCCGGTTTGCGCAGCGGCAATCAAAATATCGGTTTGGCGGCACAAAAACGCAGGAATTTGCAGTACATCAACGTAGGGCGCAACCATAGCCGCCTCGTCTGCCGAATGAATATCGGTAACAACCGGAAGTTGCAATTCCGAGCGCACTCGTCCGAGAATTTCAAGAGCTTTTTCATCGCCAATTCCGCTGAATGAATCTATGCGCGAGCGATTTGCCTTGCGGTACGAGGCTTTGAAAATATAGGGAATTTCTAATTTTTGAGTGATGGTTTTTATGCGTTTGGCAATGTCAAAAACCATTTCTTCGCTTTCGATTACGCAGGGACCGGCTAATAAAAAAAAGTTATTCGATGAGTAGGTTTGTATGTTTGGGATTTCGTTTATTGTGTCCATTTTTTTTTGAATTAAGATATGTGTTGACGTATTATTTTATAATTGGTTGCCAAATTTCACTTCTCGGCTTTGTACCGGAAATCATTTCCAATAACAAAAATAAATATTCATTTTGATTCATTTCGCTTTCGTTTGCCACTTGCTCGAACGCCGCCACAGAAACAGGGAAAATAGAAGTCAAGTCAATTTTCCATTGATTGTCTTCTTTATAAAAATGAAAATAAAAAGGTGTTTTTTGTTTATTTGTTATAAATTGTCCCTTTGCAAAATTATTATTTATTGTTACTTCACCTATTGAATTGTTTGCGACACTATTTTTGCCAACCATACCGCTTTCAATAGCATAAATTAAAAGTGATTTCCCGTCAAAACTCAATATGTCTTCTTGAGAAGTTTGGTGCCTTATGGTAAACACCATTAATTTGTCGAGGATTGATAAAGTTTCAATTTTTGTGGAATCAGCAGTTTTTACTAATTCTAACATATCACTGTAATACTTGATTGTTCTACTATCAATAAATTTTATGGCATCTTCGCCTTTGTCATTAAGTATTGCAGCCTTATAGTTTTCAAAAGTTTTTATTACGAGTTTCTCTTCGCCTTTTTGCCCACAGGCTGATTGCCCTATGATTAATAAGAACAAAATTCCAAATGTTTTAATTTTTATTGTCATTTTAAAAAGTGTATTTCGTCTTCCACAACGTCTGCATATACCGTTTCGTTTCCTGTTCCCGAGCATTCGCACCGGCAATCCAAAAATTAGTACCCGAAATTTCTTTTGGTAAAAATTCTTGATATTTAAAATTACCGTCGTAATCGTGTGAATAATTGTAGCCTTTGCCGTAATCCAATTCTTTCATCAGTTTGGTGGGCGCATTGCGCAGGTGTAGCGGCACGGGCAACATTCCGGTTTTTTTAACCAACGCAATAGCTTCATCTATTGCACAATACGTGGAATTGCTTTTGGGCGAAGTAGCCAAATACACCGCCGTTTCCGAAAGAATTATGCGTGATTCGGGATTACCAATCACTCGCACGGCATCGAAACAACTTTGCGCAAGCAGTAGAGCATTCGGGTTGGCTATGCCAATATCTTCGGCGGCAAGTATCAACATTCGGCGGGCAATAAACGTAATTTCCTCGCCGCCTTCGAGCATACGGGCAAGCCAATACACCGCCGCATTGGGGTCGCTGCCGCGAATGGATTTTATAAATGCCGAAATAATATCATAATGCTGTTCGCCGCCTTTGTCGTAAAGCGCAATGTTTTCTTGCAGAGTTTTTATAACCAAATCGTTGGTTATTTCAATCGGTTTTTTGGTGTCGCAGGCGTTGATTACAATTTCGAGAACGTTGTATAATTTGCGGGCATCGCCGCCCGAAAAGCGCATCAGGGCTTCATCTTCTTTTATGGTTATTGCGAGTTGCCGTAACAAAATATCTTCTGCAAGTGCTTTGCGCAAAAGTTCTTGCAAATCTTTTTTTTCCAAACTTTGCAATACATACACTTGGCAGCGCGATAGGAGAGGGGAAATCACTTCAAACGAAGGATTTTCGGTAGTTGCGCCTATGAGCGTAATTGTGCCGTTTTCCACCGCAGCAAGCAGCGAATCTTGTTGCGATTTGCTAAAACGGTGGATTTCGTCGATAAATAAAATCGGATTTTTGGTGTCGAAAAATTGCGATTTGCGGGCTTTTTCTATTACTTCACGCACATCTTTTACACCTGAATTTATGGCACTTAATGAATAAAACGGACGGTCTAATTGCTTTGAAATAATATGTGCCAACGTTGTTTTTCCCACGCCGGGCGGTCCCCACAAAATAATCGACGGCAATCGCCCCGATTCTATGGCATTGCGCAACACTGCTTTGGGAGCAACCAAATGTTGTTGCCCCATATAATCGTCCAAATTGTTCGGACGCATACGTTCTGCCAAAGGTTGGTTGCTTATCATGTGTTGAATGAGCCTCGCAATTTGTTGTGAATAATGAGTGAAAGTTTTTGCGGGTCGTCAATTTTAGTAATTTTTCCGTGCAGGCAGTACGAAACATTGCCGTTTTCTTCCGAAACTACCAAAATCAATGCGTTTGTTACATTGCTCATAGCTATTGCCGAACGGTGGCGCAGACCATATTCGGCAGGTAGGGATTTGTCGGTAGTGGTGGGCAAAATGCATTTTGCGGCACGAATATTATTGCCCACGATAAATACAGCGCCATCGTGCAGAGGGCTGTTTTTATAAAAAATAGATTGCAGAAGATTGGAATTAACTTTTGCATCGATTTCTACGCCGGTTTGCATATAAGTATCAAATTCAATATTGGGCGAAACCACTATCAATGCGCCCGTGCGAGAGGCTGACATGGTGCTGAGCGCATCAATAATTTCTTCAATACTATGCTGCGAAATGGTATATTTTACGTTCATTAATTTTTCAAGTTTGAAATGTTGTTTTTTGAAAAAATATCGATTGCCCAACACTATTAAAAACTGACGTATTTCATCTTTAAATAAAATAATAAGCACCAATACGCCAACACTTATAAATTGCCCTAAAATACTCGACAGCAATATCATACCCGATGCCCGCACTATGAGCCACGTGATGTAAAATGCAATAACACCGAAAAAAATATTCATTCCCACCGTTCCGCGTATATGCCTGAATATTAAATACATAAGCGATGCTACGAGCAGTATGTCGAGGGCGTCGATGAGGCGGAATGTTATGAAAAGGTTGAGCATTTTTTAGTGAGTAGTTATTAGTGGTTAGTGAGTAGTAAATGTGCCAATTTTTTAATGTGCCAATATGTCAATATTTTAATGAATAAATGTGTTAATTATTTAATTGGCATATTTTCACATTGGCATATTTGTTAATCGGCAATATGTTTTTTACGTAAAAAATTGTTGTTGTTTACTATGCTAATTGATTGAATTTGATTGTTTTGTGTGTGAATAAGATAGGAGCGAGAGAAAAATGATTGTGAATCAAGATTTTTATGAACATAGCGCAAATCGTGTAAAAATATCGTTTCGACTCCGTGGTCATTGAGCGAAGTCGAAATGCTCAACGACCGGTCGGACACTGCTATGCTATAAAAATTATTAGTTGCATTTTTGAGCAATTGTATGCGTGTATCAGTTTCAAAATCAGCAACATACTGATTGTTTTGTGCAAAAATATTGAAATTTGCATTTTGATTGGAAAAATTTGAGAGATAGCTTTGCCAATATGTATCATTGTTTTGTGCCACACAATTCCATTTAAAATTTGAGCCTGCAATCGGGAAAATTCCTATGCGGGAGTGAGGCTTTTCGTGTTGTTGCAGCAGTTGTTCAAATTCCGTTTTGATATACAATTTATTGATAACCGAAAATGCAAGATACAACGCAGTGAAAAACAGTGTACACCAAAGCACCACAGTTTTTATTTTAAACTGCTTGACAACGAGTGTAATAACAATACTTGTAAAAAGCAAAAAGTAAAACAACAAATCCACCGGCGCAATTGATGCCACAGTTATGTGCCATGAACTGAACGGAGCAAATGGTTTTACCCCTGAAATGGTAAAAATATCGAGAACAATGTGTGCCGCCAACACCCAAAACACCAACCAACAGCGTTGTGCAAGCGTATAAGGCGAATTGGGACGAAGTTTTGTAAGCACCCATGCTACAAGCGGCGAGGCAATAAGTATAAACAAAATACTATGAAAAAATGCGCCGTTATATGTTGAACCGTAGTATAAAGCAATGCGAGCCACCAATTCGTCCAAACACGGAATTGTAGCAACGATAGCCCCAATAATCAACGCGCGATTGCCAATTTTGCGAGCGGCGACAAAGCCCCCCACAACAGCACCAAGCAACATATAACTGAGTAAATCCATAGGTTTTTCGATAAACGACAGTACAAAAGTACAAAAAAATAATTACGAATTGTTAAAATAGGCTTAACTTAAAATAAGCATCATACGCCGCCTTCAATTCCTGAATAATCGTTTTTCGCAATTTTTCGGGCGATTCTACTTTTATGCGCGCACCGTGTTTGAGTACGAATTGCGTAAAATCGCCGGTGGGAATAATTTTTATTTGCAGCAATGCACCGTTTTCATCTACATTGGTCAGAGTTTGCGTTTCGTGCACGGGCTGTGTTGTGAATTTGCCAACAAGTTGAGCATCAATTTTTAAACTCACTTCTACGGCTTTGGTGCTTTCGCTTGGTTGTATGCCGAATAGCGATTTGAAATACGCAGGTGTGTAAGTCGTATTTTCAATAAACGTAATAATTTGTGGCGAAATGGCTGCAATTTTTTGCACCGGCACTACTACTAACGTATGATTTTGCTCGTTCAAACCATATAAATACCACTCATTGTGAAATTCTTTCAAATAATAGGGGTGCACCACTTGTTGGCGGATTGTATCGTCGAACTCTTTGATAGTGAGTTCGATAACACGTTTCCCAACCGTAGCGTCGAAAATTTGTTTCAACCACCCAATGCCTTTGAGCAATTTATCGGAATTTTCAAAACCCACAAACGGGCTGTCGGGTAGGGGATTGAGCGCAATAATTGCCTCGATTTTCTCAATAATTTTCAAAATATCGCCAAGATGCGCATAATTTTTAAACTGTTTGAGCGTGTTTACCACTTCGGTTAGGTTGTCAATATCGGGTTTGCTCAATTGGCAATTTTGCAACGAAAAATTGCTGTCGGAATAGGTGTAATTGCCATCAATGCACATAATTGGTGCGTTGTAGCCCACCGGCGGTTGTTCCCGCATAAGCGCAATATCGTACTGAATTGAGCGTTTGCTCACTTTTTCCACACTAAATTCGGTGCTTAACTGTTGCGAAACTTCGTTGATTAAATCGTTCAAAGTCCACGTGCGCGAAGTGTCGTTTAAGCAATTGTCGATAATGCGAAAACGAAAGTTTTTTGATTTATGTGCCGGCATACAATAAAAGTGTAAAATAAAACATAGGTGCAAATATAATGCAATGCAATGCGTAATGCAAGTATTTTGCAATGTTTTTTTATTTTACATTGTAAGTTTCATCATTCAATAATTTTGACTTTACAAAGATAATTATAGGTACACAAACAATACCCATACATATAGAGTATTTTAAAGTACCTAATACACCATTTTTAAATTCTTCAGAAGTAAGCGTCATGGAAAGCTTTATAAGATTCATAGAAGGCACAAACAACAAATTCACAACCAACAATCCTGTTAAAAATAATATTTTTGTCTTGATACTCAGCAATATATATGCCTTAAAAGTTCTAATCATAAACAGAAATAAAATAGGGAAAGAAGACAGAACTAAAATAAGAGAAATAATAATTATTGGCGTGGTTTCTGGTTCTATATAGAAAATGGTAATACGCATAAGAACAATTACCAAACACCATATTCCGGAAAAAATTAAAAAATGCAACCATTTATTTGTTTCTTTTATTCTGTTTGTTACCATTGTAATTTTGTTTTGAATGTACGTATTGCTTGTATCTAAATGCCTTGTCAACTCGTCAACTTGTTTCCTCGTCAACTAAAAAACCTACTCATACCTCAAAGCCTCAATAGGGTCTAAATTAGAAGCCTTCCGTGCCGGATACCACCCAAAGAAAATACCCGTAAACACGCACACCAAAAACGAAATCACAATAGAGTAGGTGGTAATTACAATAGGCCACTGCAAAAAGTGCGAAACGGCAAAGCTGCTTGCCAAGCCCAACGTTACGCCAATTAAACCGCCGCTAACGCTGATAAAGATTGCTTCGGTAAGAAATTGCAGCAAAATATCGCTGCTTTTGCCGCCCACCGCCATACGCAAACCAATTTCGCGCGTGCGCTCTTTTACCGAAACGTACATAATATTCATAATGCCAATACCGCCAATGAGCAGCGAAATTCCGGCAATTACCACTAATAAAATAGTAAGCATTTCGCTCGTGCTACTGCTCGTTTGTATCAATTCTTCCATCGAAAATATGCGGAAATTATCTGCATCGTTGGCACGCAATTTTTGTGATTGGCGCAGAATTTCACGAGTTTCTTCCACCGCTTGGGGCGATTGTTCTTCGCTCACTGCCGATGCCACAATGGAACTGATGTGCGTAATTCCCATAATGCGTTTTTGCACCGTAAAAAATGGCGCAAGTATCAGGTTGTCTTGGTCTTGTCCGGCGGCATTTTCGCCTTTTTTTTCCAAAACGCCAATTACTTGCAAAGGAATATTTTTAAAACGAATGGTTTTTCCAATAGGATTTACGCCTGCGGCAAATAAATTATCAACCACCGTTTGCCCCAAAATACACACTTTTGAATTAAGCCCCTCAAACGAATTGTCGAACATTGAACCGGAACTCACGGTAAGTTTACGAATGTGAATATAATCGGGATAAACGCCGGTAATTTGCGTAGGCCAGTTGTTCGAGCCGTTGATTGCCTGCCCGTTACTCGAAACCATCGGCGAAATGTACGACAGCAAGGTCGATTCTTCTTCCAAAGCGTTTACATCGGCTATGGTAAAGCGTTGCGATGAATTGTCCATACGAATACCGCCAATGTTCTGTGCGCCCGGGCGAATGGTTATCATATTGGTTCCCATGGTTGAAATTTGCTCGCGAATGCCCTGTTTTGAGCCTTCGCCAATAGAAAGCATTGTAATAACCGAGCCTACGCCGATAATAATTCCCAACATTGTAAGGAAGGTGCGCATTTTGTTGAGCGCAATTGCTTTCCATGCTATTCTGATTAGGTTTGATGCGTTCATAATGTTTTATGTAAAATTAAAATTTGTAATACTTTATTAATCTTCGTGTCTTTGTGTCTTCGTGCCTTCGTGTTTATTTTTTACGCGCTTGCGCGCTTTTTAAGTGAACACGAAGACACAAAGGCATGAAGACACGAAGTTTTTTTATTTTTATCCCATATCGTCTTCTTTGGGCAAAGCCGTAAGCATAGCGAGAGCGTCAATTGGGTTAGGATTAATTTCGTCTTTTACCACCAAACCGTCTTTTAAGGTTATGGTGCGAGAACTCATTTGTGCAATATCGGGTTCGTGTGTTACAAATACAATAGTTTTTCCCTGTTTGTTCAAAGTTTGGAACAAGCCCATTATTTCGTACGAAGTGCGGGTGTCTAAATTTCCGGTTGCCTCGTCGGCGAGAATTACCACGGGGTCATTGATTAAGGCGCGTGCGGTGGCAACTCGTTGCTGCTGTCCGCCCGAAAGTTGCGCCGGAGTGTGGTACATTCGCTGTTGCAAACCAACCAATTCTACGCATTTCAAAGCCCGCTCACGGCGTTCCTCGTGCGAAATGCTGTGATTGTAAAACAGCGGCAATTCAATATTTTCCAATGCCGACGTGCGCGCAAGTAAATTATAGGACTGAAAAATAAAACCGATTTTTGTGTTGCGAATGGTTGCAAGTTCGTCTTTATTTAATTTTTGCAGTTCCACGCCGTCAAGCTCATATTTGCCCGCAGTGGGTTTGTCCAAACAGCCCAAAATGTTGAGCAACGTAGATTTTCCCGACCCGCTCGCGCCCATAATGGTTACAAATTCGCCTTCGTAAATTGAAAACGATACGCCTCGCAAGGCTCGCACAATTTCGCCGCCAACGTTAAATTCTCGTTTTAGATTTTCGATTTTTATACAGATGTTTTTCACGTTTTTTAGTGGTTAGTTGTTAATTGTTAGTGGTTAATTCAGATGAAAGGAGTAAGTTATGAATTCGTTTAAAGCGTTCAACACTTGGAATGGTTTTATTGCTGTATTTTGATTTTCTTATTCCTTGTCCCTTTCGTCTTTTTTCTCGTTTATTTGATAATCTTGATAAAACATTTTGCATTTCCTTTTTATGTTTATGATGATAGTCATAAAGACAAATTAAATATTTGTCATTTTCTCTTTTCCCTTGAAAATATTCACAATCTACACAAAATTTTTCTACGCTTGCAACAGAACGTCCTTTATATTTTCTGTTGCTTCGTGGGCAATCATCAACAACAAGATAACGATAACCATCTTCACATTTTATATAGCGAATAGGTTTTTGATAGTAATTTTTATGCCAACTTTCGAGTAACCACTTGTCGCGTTTTTTTTCGTTAATAGGTTTAAATATTTCATCACGCTTTATTTCTTCATAATGATTATAAAGCCATTCCTTATTTTCGATATTTTCAATAATTAAATGCTCTAATTCATCTATTGAGTTAAAGTTTTCTATTTTACTCAAATCAATTTCAAGAGCGGAAATTTGCTCTTTTTTTATTTTGTCGAGTTTTTTTCTGCCTACGAAATGGGTAACTGCAATTTCAACAATTAGTTGTTTGTTTTTTGCAACAATGATAACATCGGGAATAAATTTATGACGAAGTTTTTTTTCTAAATAAACTTTATCAATGTTGATATAACACTCTTTGGTTTCTAATAATTCTCCGTGAGAAATAAATCCATCATTTGTTTTTTCAATTTCTGTATTTATAAAAGTAGGAAGTATAGGAGGAATTTTAATTTTTTTACTTTTTTCTAATATCTCTTTTGCAAGCAGATGTACGGCTGTTTGTGCTCCATACCTACATTCAGGATTTTTGTAATGAGCAAAATGAGGAATTTTTTTTGTTCCACCATTGCGAGCGATTAGTTTTTTTTCGCACGCAGGACAAATACATTCACATTTTAATCCATTGGAAACTTCTGAAATATGCTTTAATTTCTCCCCTTGAAGTCCATAAATTAACATAGTCGAATGTTTATTTTCCGTATTTTCTAAATTTGTCATACTATTTGTTTTGCATCTTGTTAATCTTCAAAATCTTGTAAAAATCACGGTTCAGACCATCAGTTCCTTCAATTTCTCCACATCAGGCAAAATTCCCACATATTCCGGTGGCAGTTCCCGTGCTGTTTTATAGGTTGCCACGCCCATTGGTTTGGAAGTATCACGAAAGGCAAATTCCACAATTTTGTTACTTTTGTCTTTGCACAAAATAATACCGATAGACGGATTTTCGTGCGGCATTTTCACATATTCGTCCAACGCCGAAAGATAAAAATTCATTTTCCCGACATATTCGGGTTTAAAATCTCTCTTTTTCAAATCAAAGGCAACCAACGATTGCAGTTTTCGGTTAAAAAACAGCAAATCCACAAAAAATTCCCGTTCATCAACTATCAAACGATGTTGATTGCCGATAAATGTAAAATCCGTTCCCAACGCCAAAATAAATTTTTTGATGTTGCGTACAATTTCATTTTCAATTTCTCGCTCGTCTTCTTCATCGGGGTCTTCAATATTCACCATATCAAGCAAATATTCGTCTTTAAACGCTCGCAGGGCTTTACCTCTGAAATCTAATTGGGAAATAGTTTGTACGAAATTATTTATCATACTGCCCTGTTGGGCGTAGAGGTTGCTTTTTAGGTTGTAACGTAATTTTTCTTTGCTCCAAAAACCGGTGGCACATTTCCGAATATAAAATAAGCGTTCTTCAAGTGAATTTGTTTGTTCAATTATTACACAATGGAGCGAAAATCCTAACTGCAAAAAATATTGTAAATCTGCAACTTCCAAATCGCCCACCGTTAGTGGGCGATTTATAACAGCTTGATTATCTGCCATTTGTAAATCGCCCACCAACGGTGGGCGAATTTCGCCCGCTGTCAGCGGGCGATTTAACTCATCGTTTTCCAATTCGCCAGTTGTCAACTGGCGAATTTCGCTCATTGGTAATGAGCGATTTACAAAAACGTCTTCCCAAGCCTCGAAAAATTGCCTCATTCGCTTCATATTAGAAGCCGAAAACCCTCGCAACCCCGGCAATTCCTTTTGCAACTGTTCCGAAATATTTTCAATGGCATTAGTACCCCAAAAACCATCACGGCTATTTTTGGAAATATATTCGCCAATACCAAAATAAAGTGAAAGCATTTCGCGATTGACTGCCGCCGCCGCCCGATAACGACTTTTTAAAATCGCCTGCTTAATGGCTTTTATTGCTTCTATGTAGTTCATATTGTAGTGGTTAAGAAGCCCCCTAAATCCCCCTCTGGGGGACTTTTTGAGCTGTGGTTTAACATTTAGGTCTTATCATTTTTATTCATTTCTTTTCAATTGCTTCAGCAAGTCCCCCTTGAGGGGGATTTAGGGGGCTTTTACCTCATTCTTCCGCCACCAGCGCCACCAGCTCCTCTCGGTGCCGGAGCAAACGGACTAACAGCCGGTTTATTCTTCTGCTCGGTAGTCATTTCCCGCATATCGGTAACTACCAAATCGCCTTCCTGTAAACCTTCTAAAATTTGTACATTAATGCCGTCGCGTGCGCCAATTGTTACGGTTTTTACTTGCAAGCGTTCGTCCGGTTGGGCAATCCACAGCGTGGTTGTGCGTGGTTGGTCGCCGCTGCCGCTTTGAGTGCGTGAGCGTCTGCCTTCGCCTTGTGCGCGTTCGGCGGCTTTATTCACAATATTCATAAGCGTATCGGGTACTGCGCCCAATTTATGCTGTTTGTAATATTTGGTAAGCATATCGGCGGTGGGCGTAAATGTGGTGGCGGCAATAGGCACAACAAGCGTGTTCAAAATTTGACGGGTGTAAATCGTAACCGTAGCCGTCATACCCGGCATCAGTTGCAATTTTTCGTTGCTGGAATTTATAATAATGGTGTATGTTACCACATTCTGCGTTACAATCGGGTTCAAGCGAATTTGCTGCACCTCGCCCTCAAACGTGGAATTTGGGTAGGCATCAACGGTAAAACTCACTTTTTGACCGGTTTTTATTTTTCCTATATCGGCTTCGTCAACATTTGCCTCAACTTGAATTTGTTTCAAATCTTGGGCAATGGTAAACAGCGTGGGCGTGTTCAAACTCGCTGCCACCGTTTGCCCCACATCTACCGCACGCGAAAGCACCACGCCATTGATTGGCGAAACGATTGTGGCGTAACTCAAATTGGTTTCGGCGCGTTCCAAATCCGATTTCGATTGTGTGAGACTATTGAGCGTTGTTTTATAGGTGTGTTCCGCCGCGTCAAAATCGGCTTTGCTTATCATTTGTTTTTCAAACAAGGTTTTTTGACGCTCGTAAACAGTTTTATTGTACTGCACATTATTTTGCGCAGTTTGATAATTGGCACGAGCCACTTGCAGAGCGGTTTTAAGCGTCGATTTGTCGAGTTCGGCAATGATGTCGCCTTTTTTTACTTCGCTGTTGAAATCAACGAAAATTTGTTCCACAATGCCCGAAACCTGTGTTCCTACTTGCACCGCCGTAATTGGCTGAATGGTGCCGGTAGCCGTTACCACTGATTCTATGTTGCCCATTACTGCTGCTTGGGTTACAAGTTCCATTGTGGCTTTGTTACTTGATTTTACTACAAAATAGGTTGTTATGGCGGCTGCGCCGAGGATTATACCTGTGATTAGGTGTTTTTTTTTCATGATATTTAGATTAAAAGCCCCCTAAATCCCCCTTAGGGGGGACTTTTTGAACTGTGGTTAATTATTTGGTTTAGTTTTATATTGTGTAACTTTGTTTTTTTCGATTATTTATTTCCGAGTTTCGGCAAGTCCCCCTGAGGGGGATTTAGGGGGCTTTTTTATTATTAATTATTTCCTGCACATTCCCAATCCTCATTATCAATTCTTTAAACGATATTTTTTCGCCGTAAATCATACTGTTTTTCATTCTTTCGTAGTCGTCTTCCCAAAGTGATAGTAAATTTTCGGGCGGAACAATTCGTATATGTTCGGGTGCGTGTTTTGTGTAATCAACTCCGCCCAAACGAGAAAATTTTTCTCGGTGTGCCACGATTGTGTTGTACAATTCTTTATCTGTCAATGCGTTATGAAAATGCGGCGTTTGCGACAATCTTTCAATATCATACAAATGACGGCTTAGCCGTTCGACACGCATTTTTTCGGGAGGTCGCTGATATTCTTCGTGCAACAAAAATATTTTTTCCAACAGCGTCCGTTCGGGATTAACCGTTGGAACGATTACCGGATTTTCCGTAAAAGGCATTTTGGGAAATACATCGGCAACAAATGTGCTGATATTCCGTTGCGAAAACGGCTCTTTCAGCGAGCGACTGCCAATTTCTACCAAAATATCGGGACGCAAATAAACATCGTGCCCTGCGAGTTTTTGGTAATATATTTCAATTATCAACGGGTCTTGGTCGTGATTGACAACCTGTTGCGGTTTTACAATCACATTTTCAAAACCCATTGTTTTGAACGACACATCAAGCGCAGCAACAAATTTCGTTGAAATAAATTCATACGACGCATAACGCAATTTGTGAATTTCCTTATTGCTCAATTCGCCTGCGAAACCTAAAAATTCACGGTCTAACGCCAAATCTATGTCTTCCGAAAACCGCTCAATCAAATTCCAACCTTTGCTCAACGAAGTGCCGCCTTTGAAAATTAATTTATCGGCGTATTCCGTTGAAAACAAAGCTGATAACGTTTGCACCACCCACCAATCTTTTTCTATCGAAGAAATGGGCAATGCCTTTTGCCGTGCAGTTTCGGCAAAAATATTGCGTTTATTGGTGTCGGTTAGTTGTAACCATTCATGTAAGGCTGTTTTCATTGAGTAATTTTTTGTAATGAAACTTTCATAATTTCCTGTATCCAAGCAGGGGCAAGGCGAATGTCGTATTCCAAATGTGTAGGTTTTTCGTTTTGCAAAATACTTTGAATATGTTGTATTTCACGTTCCGTAACATTCTCTTTTCCAATCGTTTTCAACGCTTGAATTGCCAAACGGCTGATTTCGCCAATAGCGGCAACGCTTTTCGATGCCACTTTGTTGAAAACAATCGTATAATTGCCAATTTTGATTTTCCGAGCCGAGCCGTCGGTCAAATACATAATATTCATAGGCACTTGTGTGGAAAGTCCCAAACGATTGAGCGCGTAATCGCCCGTTGGCACAATCCGAGCCCTGTCGCGGCGGGCAATGGCTTTGGCAATATCTTCAATATCGGGCATTACTTTGCCGATAATATTGTCTTTTTGCGGACGAACAAAAATACCTGCTGCCACACGGTCGATTTCGCCTGATTTTACTAATCTTTCCAATGCTTTACTCACAGTTTTTGTGTTGCCGAAACTTTTAAAATTATCTGCAAAAAACGGCAATGCCCCCATTGCTTTTTTAATTCTTGTAAGTATTTGTTCTTCTGTTGTTTGCATAGTTATTTTTATTGATTTTTGTCGCAAATATCGGCTAAATTTGCGACAAAATAAAACTTTTTGTTGTTTTTTTGTCTTGAACCAAGATTTTTTCAAGATTTACAAAATTACCAAGAAAAATCATCCATTTGTTTATCAAAAATTTTCGTTAATTTCAATTCTTCTTGCAAGAAATAATCTTCCATTTCTTTGGCGTCTTCAAATAATCCAACTTTTCTAAAGTCAACAATTGTTCTCATTGTTTCATAGAACACTAACCAATCTTCTGCAAAACTTTCTTCAATTTTTTTTGACATTTTTGTATAACATCCTTTTCTACAAAAAGCTAATAGTTCTTCTTTTCGTTTGTTATCTTCTTCTTTTTGTTTGTTTATTTCTGCTTCTGTCATTGGCACCTCTTCATATCGTCCAACATTCTTATATTCTTCAACCTCTTTTATTGTTGTTTTATATTCTCCGCTTTCTGAAGTTACGCCACCATAGGGACTCGCCCAATAATACCCAGGACTACCCTTTATAGCACCATAAGGATTAGGGACCCATTCTGTTACTTCTTTTTTTACCGTTACATATTCCCAATGATCTTTTTTTACCAATTTTGTTCGGATGTTACTTCTTTGTTCCATTTCCCCCCGTTTAATTTTTGTTTGTATTTTACTTTTTCTATGTGTTTTTCCACCGACAGGCAAGTCTCTACGGGGGGCTTTTTTACAATTGTATTTTGTTTCCAGAATAAAACGCCAACAATTGCGAATACAACACCGTATAATACTTAGCCTGCATAAGCGAAAGTTGCGCATTGATAAAAGCCGTTTGCGTAGTGGTAAGGTCTATGGAACTAATGCCGCCGAGCAGGAATTGTTCGTAACTCAATTCGTAACTTGTGCGGGCGGCTTCGAGCATTTGTGTGAGCACAATTTCGTTTTGTTGTGCTGTGGTGGCGTTTATGTGGGCGGTTTCTATGTTTTTGTAAATCGTTTTTTTATCGCTTTCGTAGGCAAGTTCGGTGTATTTTTGGTTGATTTTGGCATTTTCAACCTGTGTTTTGCGTTGAAAACGGGTAAAAATAGGGTATGACAGGTTTAAATTGACAAAATAGCGGTCGCGGAACATGTCATATTCGCCGCTGGGTTTATTGAAAACGTAGGTATTGGTGTTTATGCCTGCCGATGCGCTCAATGTGGGGAAATAGGCGCTTTTTGCAATGCCAATGCTCATGCTGTCTATACGGTTTTGGTAAGCGTATGAGCGCATTTCGGGCAAATGAGCAAGTGCTTTGTTGTAGGTTTCCATAAGGTCGGGAATTGCCAAATTGTCGGTTGCAATGGTAGGAATTTCGATTTCAAAGGCGGTTTGCGGCGGTAATTCCAATAATTGTTTGAGCGCAAGCACCTGATTAGCGTAATTATTTTTGGCGCTCAACAGCGAATATTGACTTTGCGCAAATTGCGCCTGAATTTCGGCAAGGTCTTTTTTGGAAAGTGCGCCAACTTCAAATTTTACCTGCGCTTGATTGTGCAATTGTGTGGTGCGTTCCAGATTACTTTGCGCCACGTCAATAGCTTCTTTGTTGTACAAACATTGTACAAATGCTTGTAAAATAGCAAGTTGTACGGAATTTTTTGCTTCTTCAATTTGCAAACTCCGTTGTGCAACGGTAGCTTTATTTTGCTCAATGATTTTGTTGGTTTGCCCGCCGGCAAAAAGCGTAATGCTCGAATTTAAACCTGCGTTCATTGCGCTTGCACCTTCATTATCAAATGATTGCGATGCACTTGCAGTCAAATTGGGCAAACGGCTCCATCGCGCTTGCGAGAGATTGTTTTCGCTCGTTTCTTTCTGCAATTCGCTCGAAGTGATTGAAATGTTGTGTGCGAAAGCGTAGTTAATACAGCGTTCTAAATTCCATGTGTCGCCGGTTTGCGCTGTGGCTGGCGTGAGGAAAAAGGGGAGGAGTGAGAGTGTGAAAAGTTTTTTCATGTTTATAGGTATTTGTTGATTTGATTATTCGTTTATTTGATTATTTGTTGTAGGGGCAATCCCTTGTGGTTGCCCTGTTAGGATATTTAACTTCGTTGAGCTCGCAAGCTCGGTTGTTGATATTCGGTTGATATTCATTGATATTCGGTTGTTTTGACCCGCAAAAGTTGTGCCAAAAAATAAAAAATGTGGTTCAAGACAAATACAAAAGTATAAAAATTTACAATTTGTAATTTACAATTTACAATTAAATTGTATTTTTGTGGTATTAATATGCAAAACATGGCACAACAGCCCGATTACGTCCGCAGTGCGGACGCAATTCACTTTGTTGAGCAACGATAAAAAAGAGACCTAAAAGTAAACAAGAAAAACCTATGCAAAAATCCATAAAAACAATCCTACTATTTTTTCTTCTTACCCCCTTATGGGGGGCAGGGGGGCTTCAAGCGCAAAACACCGAAACCACCGATGAAGGCGTAATAATTAATGGCATAAAATGGGCTACTCGTAATGTTGATATGCCTGGAACATTTGCCGAAACGCCCGAAAGTGCGGGAATGTTTTATCAATGGAATAGGAAAAAGGCGTGGAATGTTACTGATAGTATAATAACTGGTTGGGACGAAACCGAGCCCATAGGCGATATGTGGGAAAAGGAAAATGACCCTTGTCCTATTGGTTGGCGAGTGCCAACAGAAAAAGAACAACAACGTTTGGTTGATACTGCAAAAGTAACCAACAAATGGATTACTCAAAATGGCACAATCGGACTTAAATTTACAGATGAAACTGCTAAAGATTCTCTCTTTCTTCCAGCAAAAGGTTTTCGCAGCTACTATGGTCATAGCGGAATATCAGGCAAACTTATCAGCGCAGATGTGTGCGCCTATTATTGGAGTAGTGTTCCCCTTAATGGGTAT
>WQTX01000049.1 GCA_009786075.1 Bacteroidota bacterium
GGCAATGTNGTTNTAGNTTTGGGAAGTGGCGCAGGTAACGATTGTTTTATCGCTCGTGCCGAAACAGGCGAAACAGGAAAAGTTATCGGAATTGACTTTGCCCCTCAAATGCTCGAAAAAGCAAGAAACAATGCTAAAAAACGAGGCTACACAAATGTTGAATTTTTTGAGGGCGATATTGAAAATATGCCCTTGCCAGACAAAACGGCTGATGTGGTTGTGAGTAATTGCGTGTTGAATTTGTTGCCACACAAAGACAAAATTTTCAAAGAAATTTACCGGGTTTTGAAAGTTGGCGGACATTTTTGTATTTCCGATGTGGTGCTTAACGGGCATTTTCCAAAAGAATTTACCGACAATGCCGCAATGTACGCAGGTTGTATTGCAAGTGCCATTCAGCGGGAAGAATATTTAGGCGAGATTGAAAAAGCCAATTTTACCGAAATCAAAGTTGAGCGAACAAAAACCATTGTTATTCCCGATGAGGTTTTGCAGGAAAATTTAGACGAAGCAACCATAGCCAAGTACAAAGCAGGAAATGTTGGAATTTATTCAATAACGGTAACAGGAAAACGATGAATTATCTAATATGAGAATGTGAGGATTTTTTTTAACCTTATTATTGCTATTTCAATAACATATTGTATTTTTACGGGAAAAATGTAGTATCTATACATAACAATAAAATATAGATTGCTCCGTTCTTCGCAATAACGCTTCTTGTACATCATTGCGAAGAACGGAGCAACGGCGAAGCCCTCAACGAAGTTAATCTAAAAAACAAAATTATGAAAAAACACTTTGCATATTGTTTCCTTTTTGTGCTCATTAGCACAACGCTATTCGCCCAATCAAATAAAAATTGGCAAGAATATTTTTCATTTTATGGAACAAAGCAAATAGAACGATACGAGAATATTGCAGTAGTGTTGAGCGAAAATGGTTTGTTTTTTTACAATACCGAAACTGAAAAAATTACAAAACTGACCAAATTGCAGGGTTTGTCGTCGGTCGATTTAACGTGTATGACTTATGACGAACAGGGCAAACGAATTTTTATAGGTTATGCCAATGGTATGATTGACGTGGTTTCGCTACCTTCACTTTCGATAACCCACATTGGCGATATTTACCAAAAAGCAATATATAACTCAAAGTCAATCAATCAAATACAGATACATAATGGAATTGCGTACATAGCTGCCGATTTTGGATTGATGAGTTTCGATGTGAAAAAGTTGCAATTTATGCACACTACTATTTTTGGTGCGCAAGGCGAATATGTTGCCGTAAATCAAACCTGTGTTGATGACCGAACACTTTACGCAGCTACCAATACCGGAATTTTTAGTATTGCGCTTTCAAAAAATTTGTCGGACAATACATTGTGGCAACGAGAAACCGGATTTGCGCATGGTGCGGAAAAAATAAAATCAATTGTCAATTTTGCCAACAATATATATTATGTGCCGGTTGTAGAAAATGTGAGCGATACGGTTTTTGTGCGCAAAGGGAACGAAACAATGGAATTCCGCACAATTCAGAACATTAATAATGTACGTATAGCCAACAATTTGTTGTGTATATTGGCGCAGCGAGAAATTGTGTTGTACAATAAAAATTTGGAAATTGAAAATACTATTACACCTGCTGATTTAGCGGATATTCCGTTGATAAACATAAATTTTACCGACATTCAATTTATAAACAATAAAATATGGTTGACCGGACACATACCCGGGTTGACCAATTATACCGATAAAAAATCAATCGTGCCGCGAGGACCATATTCCAATCGTGTGGCAGATGTGTTTTTTAATAACGATAAATTGTACATAGCCTGCGGAAATGCGAGTTTGTGGCAGACCGGCATGATTAATATTGTGCAGGGCGAGTATTGGAGCGGACACCGAAATTGGAGCGTGGCAAATACCATGTCGTTGTATGTGCCCACCGGTGGTAGTACCTATTATTATGGAACGTGGGGGTGGGGCGTGGTGCAAAGTTCCACTCCGTGGGATTTCGATACTATTTTCAACGAGCATAATAGCGCACTTTCGCCGCCAACATACGCACAAAGCGGTACTATAATCAATAAAATGACAGGCGACCGCCAAAATAATCTATGGATACTCAATCACTACACCAAAGAGCCTTTGGTTGTGAAAACTGCCGACGACAAATGGTTTTCTTACCCAATAAATGGATTTCTTGAATTGCACGATGTGGTGATTGATAGAAATAATAATAAATGGGTAGCCGGCGGTGCGCAACTTGCGGTTTTCAATGAAAATGGCACCTTTGAAAATACTGCCGATGATAAATTGCAGCTTATAGCGCTCAAAGATGCCGAAGGCGTAATTGCAGGCAGGAGTTTGTGTTTGGCTTTGGACATAAATGGCGAAATGTGGATTGGTACTGACCAGGGAATTGCCGTTCATAAAAATCCGACACAAGCCATAACCGGAAATACCACGCTTACTCGCCCGAAAATTGAAATTGACGGCGAAATTGGTTATTTGCTTAGTTCCGAACGTATTACCTGCATATTTGTTGACGGCGGCAATCGTAAATGGGTGGGAACAACCAATTCGGGCGTATTTTTGATTTCAGCCAATGGCACACAACAGTTACAACATTTTCATGTTGATAACAGTCCGTTGCCCACAAACACAATAGCTGCCATTACCATAAATCAAACCACCGGCGAAGTGTTTTTTGCCACCGACAAAGGACTCGTTTCATTTTTGAGCGATGCCACCCTTGGCGTTGCCGAACAAGAAGACCTTTTGATTTACCCCAATCCGGTGCGGGAAAATTATACAGGCGACATTCGTATTCAAAAACTTACGGCAAACGCTCACGTACACATTACCGATATGGACGGAAATTTGGTGTTTTCGACCGTAGCAAATGGTGGCACTGCTGTGTGGAATGGCTATAATTTGCGTGGCGAACGAGCCGCTACGGGCGTGTATTTTGTGTATGTTTCCAGCGATGATGGTAGCCAGACGCGGGTGGGGAGGTTGGTTTTTGTGAAATAATGTGTCAATATGCCAATGAGACAATATGCTAATACGACAATGAGATAATTGACATATTAAATAATTGGCACATTGGCATATTAATTAATTGGCACATTAATAGTAATTTTCTGAACAACCCACCCCTTACCAATTCTCGTTTTTGCTACATAATTTCCGGCGGGAAGTTGCGATAAATCATTGAGGTTAAAATCTTTGTCGATAGCACTGAATATAATGTCGGTAGAAAATACTACCAAGCCGTCGAGAGCAATAATTTGTATCTGTGCTTCTTTATCGGGATTTTGTAATAATTGTTTTGCTGCCGGCACTCGGTTTATATGATTGCTTTCAAAGGCTTGCGTGAGAATGTAAAAACGAATAATTGTGCGGGCAAGTTCAATATCGGGTATGCCGTAACCGTAAGCAGTGGTAAGTTTGTTGGAGCGATTGCCGCTATGCTGCAAGGCTTCTTTCAATTCTTGTGCCGAAAGTTGCGGGAATTCCTGCCACAAACACGCCGATATACCGGAAATAATAGGGCACGAAAACGATGTGCCGGCAGCACTGCTTTCAACCAAACCATTGGCAGAAACTGCTGTTACAGCCGAACCCATAGCCACAATTTCGGGTTTTAAAAACGGTGCATCAGCCATGCCTCGCGAACTAAAACCGGTAACAGCACCCCACGGATACACCGCACCCACAGTCAATCCCAATTCGGCATCTGCCGGAGCCGAAATATAATGCCACGGACTGTCGCCTAAATTGCCTGCGGAATTAACCACCAACATTCCTTTTTGCGCAGCAATATTTGCACCTTGTGTTATGCGAATTTCGTTTTTGTACAGTTGGTCTATGGTGTAATTCATAGTACTGTCGTCAAAAGTGGTGTAGCCAAGCGAAGTTGAAATAATATCAACGCCCAAGCTGTCGGCAAATTCAGCGGCAGCAATCCAATTGTCTTCTTCCACCGGAAATTCGGTAGCTTCCTCTTCGCTGCGCAGTAGCACGTAATTTGCCGCAGGTGCAGTGCCAATCAATTTACCCGGCACTTGCCCCGCAATTGTAGAAAGCACCATAAGTCCATGACTGCCAAGAGTGAAAACATCACTGCCCGCACCGGTAAAATCACGCACGGCAAGTATGCGACCTTCTGCCCACGCTTGCTTAAAAGCCCACGAAGAATCAACGTGCAAAAAACCGGCATCGACAATGGCAATCGTTTTGCCTTGCCCTTGAAAACCCGCTCTGTGAATTTTTACGCCGTTCATTAAATTTATTTGGCGCAGCGATTTGCCGTATAAACTATCGCTCAGCGGAGCAAAGGTTTGAGCGTAAGCCGCAGTATCTTGCTGCAAACGAGTGTTGTTTTCTTTGTGCTTGTAAGGCGGTGCAACAAATTCACACGATTTTACGAATGAAAACGCTTTGATTTTTTCAAAATCGGTTAAAGAATCGCACAAAAACACCGCAGAATTGAACCATTTCGATGAATTGCATAATTGTGTTTTGCACAAGCGAATACTATCTATATAATGTATATTCACGGGTAAATCTTCGGCAGTAATTTCAATTTCAAACTGTGCACGGCGAGCAAGAGCTTGTTCACTCAAAAATTCTTTGGGACTTTCAATTGAATATTTTGAGTCTTCTTTATCGGTAAAAGTAATCCGGTATCGTCCGGTTTGCTGCGCCATAACGAATGTGGTGCATACTATTCCGAGCAAAGTTAATGATGCTTTTTTGAGGTTGTTCATTGGAGAGTTCAAAATCGGTAACCACCATGAAAATTAAAAAATCCTTTATAACCGCTACCAAGTTCGCCACCGAGAAAAATGTTGCTGTTTTTGCCAAAATTTGCAGAATAAGCAAACCAAGTTATGTGCAGATGCCTTCTTTGTAGAGGGTACCGTTGAGAGGCGTTATCGTAACCATTTTCCCAGCACCAGCCGGTTGAAAACGAGGAGTAAAGAATACTGTGTGTTCTATTTAGGTATGAAAAGCGGATTTCGGGAGCGAACGTAAACGCATATTTCCTTTTTGATTTCGAGAAATCGCGATATTCACCATTTGTATCGTATTCTCGCCACGTGTAATGGAGCGTGTTGCCAAAATAATTTACAACATTTGCCCCCATCCAAAACCATTTCACGGGTCGATACAAATAAGATACGGAAGGGTTGTTAAATCTTACGTTTCGTTCGAGAACAACTTGATTGTAAATCAACGAAGGTGTACCAATTGCCGCTTTCAGTTCGTGCTTATAAAAATCTTCATTTTGTGCGTGTGCAAACAAAAATGAAAATGATACAATAAAAACCAGTATATATTTTTTCATCGCTAAATTCTACATTAAATTTAAAACCGGTACCCGCCATGAAAATTAATCAATCCTTTATGACCGCCGCCAAATTCGCCACCAAGAAAAATATTGTTGTTTGCACCAAAATTAGTAGTAAAACCAAAGAAAGTAACTTGAACGTATGGTATTTGTCGAGGATAGTGTTGGTAGTCGTTATCAATGCCATTGCTCCAAAGCCAACCGCCCGATAATGCGGAGTAGAGTGTAAGTTCTTTTCTATTTACATACGAAAACCGCACTTCGGGAGCGAACACAAACGAATATCTCAATTTCGTTTTCTCTAAATCATAAAATTCATTGTTGATATGGTATTCCCGCTGCGTATAATGGAGCACATTGCCAAAATAATTTACAACATTTGCCCCCATCCAAAACCATTTTACAGGGCGATATAAGTAAGAAACGGAGGTATTGAAATGAATTATTTCGTCATACTCTTCCCCGTTATAGAGCCACCATGAATTACCAATTGCCACTTTTAGTTCATGCTTGTGAAAATCTTCTTCTTGTGCGTATGTTGCTAAAAACGACAACGATACAATAAAGACTAATACAATTTTTTTCATTGTTTTTCTACCAATTCTATGTTAATTCTCAATTCGTTTTTGCGGGCAGGTTTTACAATAATTGCAGTGTCGGCAAAATGCCCGTTTGCAGCTCCGTCAATATCGCGAAAATAAATTAAGGCTTCGTCGTATGTAAGGGTATTGAGTTTTGCAGTATCTTCAAACTCGCAGTCGTCCCCATAACGATAATATCTACATTCCGCAATACTTGCGTAAAAATCAAAATTACCATTTTCATCGGTAATTCCATAAGCACGATCTTGCGCAACCCTAACTTTTATGCCTTGAATTGGCGCATTTGTAGATTTTGATGTTACTCTGCCGGTTAATTTTATGCTGTAAGAACAATCGGGTCCGGGTCCATAACACGCCTGAAAAATAAACGCAATAGCCGTAAAACTAAAACACCCAAACAAAAAGCGCAACGATTTCCGTAATTTTAATTCAATTTTTTTCATACCATTATTATTATGTAGGGCAACCACAAGGGATTGCCCCTACAATTTCTATTCACTAATCACTATAAACTAATCACTAAATCACTCCCATCTCAATCATACAAACAATATATTCAATATACGCATCTTCGCCCACGGCATCATATTCTGTTTTCAAAGTTTCGCCAAAAAGCCGTGCCACACCTTGCCACATAGCAGCCGAAAACGAGCCTCGCAGCTCTTTTATAATTTCATACGATGTTTGGTTTACTTCACGGTCAACGAGTTTGAGTAAAATTCTGCCTTGCCGCATGGTGCAGGCTTTGAGTTCGGCACTGTATGCTTTTACCAAATCGTTTTCCATTTGTTTTACATACTTGTCGCGTTGTTTGCCTTCGGGCATGGTTTCCACGGCAGTTTTTATATCGTTAAGCGTGCTTTTTGCCAATTTTGAATAGGGGTACATTTTTTTTACATCGCGCATCAAACGATTATATTCTATTTCCTCTTTTTTGTTTTTGAATTTCAACGGAGGAAATACGTAAACGGTTTGTATGCGATTGACAGGCAAAGTGTCGCCATCGAATAGCACTGCGGTGGTGCTCAAATGCCGAACTTCATCAGAGTTTTGCGCCATAAGCGGTGCGCAAAATAATAGACCTGTGAGTGCAAAAATTAATCTCATACAAAGATTGGTTTTTCGCAAAAATACTAATTTTTTCATGACATTACAATATTAAGTGTTACTTTTTTACACAATTATGATATGGCAAAATGTGTGCCAAACTATTGAACGTAATTTTTTCAAATTCATTTTTTTCTTAGAATATATTTTTTTCTGTTGGTAGTTTGGTAATTTTCTCTACTTTTGCAGCCAATTCCAGTGTTTAAAAAGTTGAGCGTTGGAAAGGCGTTTTTTTTAAAGCGTTTAAATATTATCCTCCTTTGAAATCTAGACAGTTTCATGATAGTCGGGATATAAGCAGAAATATTCTGCGCCTTTGCAAAGGCGTGGAACTGTTACTTATCAGATTATCAGGGAGTCTAGACCCGCAAAGGAGATAAGTTTAACAGTTTCCACGCTTTTTTTTTAATAACCTTGCTCATTTGGAAATTGAGAGCGAAAATAAACACATTTTGCTTATGAAAAAAGCAATTTCAAATTTATTACTATCGTTAGCGATGTTGTTTTTAAATTTCAATGTACCACAGCAGGAGAATTTGCAAGTTAAACAATCAAATACGGTTCATATTTGCATAGTGGGTACACTATGGCTTTTTATCAGTACAGTTTTTAGGTTACGTATCTTTGAGGCTTTAGGTTTATTCTATTAACATCTGTTAGAATAAACCAATAACACAAAATGAAGATGTGAAAAAATTAATATAAATACAAAACATAAAAAATATTTTAAATTATGAATTTTAACAAAAAGGCATTATTATATGCAAGTCTATTTTTAGGACTATGTTTTTCTTCTTGTAAAAATGAAAAAGAAGAAACAACACCATTGAATACACAAGAAACAGAAGTACAAACAGTACCATTTTTTGAAGCGGAAAAAGGCGAAGATGTGCCAAAAGGAATTTTTAGAGACAAACCGTTGTTTGATGACGAAGGTATTATAGATTTTTATTCATCAGAAGATGATGTACAACTACGTGCTTCGGGAGTATCTTCTAGTGACAGTTATAATACTCCCATATACGATATTAAGTTATATGTGAGTAAGAAGAATGATGCACCGGAAACCAAGAATATTGGAGGAAAGGTTTATCGTAAAATTCCGGTAGATTTGAATGAAGGTGCCGGTGGTAAATGGATTTATCTGTACTACGCAAGAGTTGATACAGAAAACACAGGCATAACCTTTGGTAGTTTAGGAGTTGTATATAATTGTTGTTTCGGGCAAAATATGGGTTCTTTGGGTGTTTCTCCAACTCCGGGCTACAATAAGATAGGTTTTAATTTTGATGGTGGTTGGCAAGATTTAAATGAAGGTGCAGGTGGCCATTATATGTATTTACAAGCTCGCCCAGCCTCTTTTCCTCAAAGTACACCCTATTATAATTTAGGTGGTAAGGTTATCTTAGACATCGGTGTTGTTTCACTAACTGCCCCACTGAGTCCAGTTTTCAAATCTTTATTCCCCGAATATACTTTTATTTCTACTGACTTGAATATGGGAGCTGGTGGGAAATATATTTATTTGTTCTATAAATAATCGTACTTTAAGGATTCTTTTTACAAGAAAACTAATTCATTTTTTTGGTAGTGCCATAAATCAATTCGCTTGATTTATGGCACGACTTATTTTATACAAAAGTGATTTATTTTTCATTCTTTCTCAAAGAAATGGAATGTTTTGAACGACAACAATCGGAATGAAATATAAATCATGCTGATATTAGAGGTTGTTCATATTTCATAAAAAATAGTCAAAACCTGATTTTTACCTGACTTTTTACACAACAACCTCAGTAACCAAAAGTAACACCTCTTCCAACCTGATTACCCGATTAAAAAAGGAAAAATCAGGTAATCAGGTTTTTATGTGTATACTCCTCAGGTTACTTAGGTTGTTTTGTTTTTTATCAGGTGAAAATCAGGTTGCGTTCAGTTGGAAAACATCTTTAAGGGGTTGTTTAAATTTATATTTATTTACAAAAATCCGAGGATTGAATATGAATAACCCCCAATGAAGCACTAACGCTTCATTGGGGGTTATTCAAATTCTGTCTTTCAGACAACTGCTACCTTAAAAACATTTTTTTTTCGAAATTTAAAAACCTCTTAGTATAATATTGATTAAATACGTACTTTTGTTGCAAATTATAATGTATGCAACTAATTGTCGATGTTGGAAATTCATATATAAAGGTATATGTGTTTGAAAATACAGAAATCATAGCCTCGTATTGCTATGTACCGGCTGATTTTTTCGGTGCGGTGCCGCAAATTTTTTCCACTCATTCCATTTCTTGTGCAATTGTTTCCAATGTTTCGAACTTGCAAAATGTGCACCAAACTATTGAACGCTACGTTCCCACACTCAATTTTTCACATCAAACGCCTATTCCGCTCGCCAATAATTACGGCACGCCGCACACGCTTGGTTTAGATAGAATAGCTGCCGCTGTTGGTGCTGAAACTTTGCAACCACATTGCCATAAATTGATAATTGACGCCGGTACGGCAATTACCATTGATTATGTATCGGATTGTGCTGCGTTTGAAGGCGGTAATATTTCGCCCGGCATAGAAACTCGCTTTCGGGCTTTGCATGAATGTACCGGCAAATTGCCAAAACTTTCACAGACCGAAAATTTTTCGCTGACAGGAAAAAATACTAATGAAGCAATACAAAATGGTGTAATTCAAGGAGTTTTGTTTGAAATACAAAGTTATATACAGGCGTATGCCGAAAAATTTCCGTCAATTTCAGTGTTTTTTACCGGCGGCGATGCAAATTTTTTAGGAAAGAATGTAAATTTCTTTGGTAAAAACATAAAAAATTGCATCTTTGCAAACTTAATAGCCATAGGCTTACAACGAATATTGGAATACAATAATCAATGTGCCAATACGACAATATGACAATGAACCAATGCAATGAATATCTATCGAATATCAATGAATATCAACTGAATATCAAATAAATAGAATGAAAAAATATAAATATATAATTCTAAGCGTTTTATCGTTTTTTTGCGTAGCAAGCACGTTTGCTCAACGGCAAGTAGTTTCGCCATTTACACGCTTTGGTTACGGCGAATTGTTTGAACCGTCAATGGTTTTTGCGCAAATGGGTGGCATTGGTAATGGTTTGCGTAGTACCAACCATATAAATTTTATGAATGCTGCACATCATTCGGCAATTGGCAAAGAAACATTTTTGTTTGAATTGGGAGCAGGTTACAGTGTCAGACAAATACGCAAAGGTTCGCTTTCGTCAACATCGCATAAAGTTGGTATAGAATATTTTGCAATGGCTTTTCCTATAATTCCGCAACGCTGGGGTATGGCGTTTGGTTTGTTGCCGTTTAGCAGTGTTAATTATTCTATGGTAGAATATGATAATTCAATAGGTGCCCGCTACGATTACAGCGGCGACGGCGGTATTAACCAATTGAAATGGGGCAATGCGGTTACGTTGTTCAAAAATTTTTCGTTGGGTGTGAATGCGTCGTATGTGTTTGGTAATTTAACATACAAATCTATGGTACAATTTGCGGAATTAGAAGCACAATATCGAGCAGAGTTTGATGAATATGTTCGTACATTGCCACCTGATAAACGTCCTCGCTGGTATAAAGAAGAGCTATATCGTACATTGAGAACCACATTGTACAATACAACCGGATTTTACTTTGATTTTGGTGCACAATATGTGTGGAAATTCCGTGAAAACGAAAGTTTGATTTTTGGTGCAACATATCAACATAAAAGTTCGTTGAAGTACGATGAGACGGTTTCTCTAAAATCTTTTAGGCGCAACCATGACCTTGAAAATAAACCCGATTATGAAGATATTCCAATTGATACCATAAACGAAAAAATCAGGGAAGGTTTATCAACCGATTTGCCGCAGCGCATCAGTTTTGGGGTAGGGTATGAATCGCAAAAAATAAGAGCCGGAATAGATTTTGGTTGGCAACAATGGAAGAATGTTTCGGTGTTTGAGAATGATTATTCGCACCTCGAAAATAAAAAGTTTCTTAAAATAGGTGTGGAACGTGTTGCCAATAACAATTTTACAAATTATTTCAAACGATTGCCCTATCGTGCGGGATTTCATATAGCCGAAATGCCGGTATTTTACACAATTAACGGCGCTGATTATAAACCAATTGATTTTGGTGTAACTTTTGGCACGGAGTTTTTCTTGCGTCAAACCACAAATTCATTCAACGTATCGTTTGATATAGGACGACGAGGCGAAATACCATTTACAAATAATTTGTCTGAAAAATACATTATCATGAAAGTGAAAGTGAATTTGAAAGAACGATGGTTTTTTAGAAAAAAAATAGATTAAACAAACTTTTCCAAAGTTTAAAACTTTGGAAAAGTTATAACTGAAAAAAACGCAAATTCCCCGAAGTTGGACTTTTATGTTACATAATTATTTAAATAAAATAGATTGCTTCGTTCCTCGCAATGACGTACAAAAGAGCGTCATTGCGAGGAACGAAGCAATCCATTTCTGTAAATTAATTATAATAAGCAGTACGCTGCTGTTTTTTTCGTGCAGCAACGATATTGAAACTATAAAAAAAGTTTCGCAATCGGAGCAGGTGCCTATGCTTTCGGGCGAAAATATTTATTTCACGCAAAGTGAATATGGTGATATTGTGCTCAGAGTGTTTACCAAAGAATTGGTGCAATATGCCAACGGCGAGAAAAATTACACCGAATTTCCAAAAGGCATACGAGCAGTGCAGTTCAACGACTACCCCGACACAGTTTCGCTTTTGCAGGCAAATTATGCCATAAATTACGCCGATACCGATATATGGGAGGCAAAAGGAAATGTAATTGTCCGCAATGTGAAAAATGAACAACTTAACACCGAATATTTGGTGTGGGACCAAAAAAAGAAAATTATTTACTCAAATACTCGTGTACAGGTTACTACTCCCAACGATATTATTTACGGCGAAGGCTTTGAAGCCGACGAACAATTTGAAAATTGGACTGTGAAAAAAGTAACGGGGGTGTTTACGTTTGAAGAGTAAACGACAATGTGCCAATAAATCAATAAGGCAATATGCCGATTAAAATAAATTAAACAATTAGAAAATTAAACATACACTAATCAACCTGATACTTTTACTTGTCAATAATTGGCATATTAAAAAATTGGCATATTTATTAACCCCTAATCCCTAAATTTATGATAAACAAAAAATTACTACCATTATATATAATGGAATATTGCTGGCTAATTATTGGTATTTGCGCTTTGTTTATTGGTGCGCAAGTAATTTATTATGAAGGTATTTGTCTCGATACGGCAATGTATTTTGTAGTTGCGGTGCTTGCGGGAGCTATGTTTATGTATCGCCGTAAAAGACGCAAAAAAATGATGCAAGAAGTATAATTAAACATATCTCTGCAAAAAAAACACAAGAAAAGCGTGTTATTCATGTTTTTTTTTATCTTTGCAAACTTAAAATTTAAAAATTAATCATAAAACAATGGCAGCTATACAAAAACTTAGAGACAAATCGACTTTGCTTACCGTATTTATTGGAATTGCATTATTGGCGTTTATTATTACCGGATTAGACCATTCGATGTTTAATTCACGAGGCGAAAATGTGATAGCCGAAATCGACAAACAAAAATACGCGTATGAAGAGTATCAGCAGGTGTATGAGCAGGTCGACGCTATGTACAAAAACAATCCGTATATGATGAACAATCCGTATCTATCCGATACGGTATATAACAGGGCGTGGAAACAATTTGTCGACGAGCAATTGGTTGAACATAGAGTACGTCAATTAGGATTGGGTATTTTCAATGAACAGCATAGAGTATATGGTGTGTCGTCCGAAGAATTTGTAGATGCAATAATGGGCGAAAGTATTGACCGAGAGGTTATGCAATTTTTTAACCGGTACGGAATAACCAGCCTGCAACAAGCAGAGATGTTCCTTGCAGATTTACCGCGAGTGCGCGAAACATATCCTAATGTTTACGAAGAATGGGTAATGTTGGAAAGAGGTGTGCACCAAAAACTTGTAGCCGAAAAATTCAAAACATTGCTTGCAAAATCAATGTATGCCACAACTTTGGAAGCCGAAATGTCGATAAACGAACGTGCGCGCCAAACCGATGTGTTGAGTGTGAAAATTCCTTTCTCGTCAATTCCCGACGATAAAGTTGAGGTTACAGATGCCGATTTGCAGGCACATTATAATAAGGTAAAAGGCAAAAAACAATTTGAGCAAGAAGCAAGTGTAACTTTATCGTATGTGGTGTTCGACGTAGCGCCTACACAAGCCGATATTGAGCAAATTCGCCAAAACGTTGAAAATAAAGCACGTGATTTCCAAAATGCAAAAAATGATGCTGCTTTTCTTAATTTAAATTCCGACATTAAATTCAATCCTACATTTTATAGAAAAGGCAACTTGTCGCCGGCAATTGATAGTTTTGCATTTGCAGGGAAAAAAGGCGATATTACACCAATGTTTAGGGAAAGCAATATGTTTATGGTTGCAAAAATTTCTGATATTCGTTTCATAGCTGATTCGGCAAAAGTGCGTCATATATTATTGCAAGGCGAAAATACTACAAAAGCAGACAGTATAAAAACACTCTTGGAAAAAGGTGCCAATTTTGAACAATTGGTTCGACAATATTCTGCCGATAGCGGTTCGATAGCGTTGGGCGGTGTTATTGATTGGTTCCACAGAGATGCCCAAATGGTGCAATCGTTCAAAGATACAAGTTTCTTGGGAGAGAAAGGTAAATTTTATATAACTCCATCGGAATATGGTATTCATATTATAGAAATTTTGCAACAAGGTCTAAAAACGAAAGAGGTACAAGTGCAAATATTGGCAAAAGCAATTGCGCCTTCGACTGACACACGTAAGGCAATCAAAAAAGAAGCAGTTAATTTTGTATCGGCAAATCGTACAGTTGACCAATTTAATGCAACATTGGAAAAATCGAATTTGGTAAAACGCACTGCTACGGTGTCTGAAAATCAACGTTCGTTGCCGGGAATATTCGAATCGCGAGCGCTAATTCGTTGGGCGCATCAAAACAAAGAAAAGAAAAATACTGTTTCCGACCTTTTTGAATTTGGCGATAAATTTGTAGTAGCCGTAATAACCGATGTTTACGAAAAAGGAACAAAGAGTTTTGAAGCACTAAAAGAGCAATTGCGTCCGGAAGTTGTACGCGAGAAAAAAGTGGCTATGATAAAAGAACAATTATCGTTTATCAACGCACAAACAACAATACAAGACATTGCTGCAAAAATGAATGTTGCAATAGATACATTGCCAAGCACAACATTTGCGCAGCAGTCAAGCACTCAAATTGGTTATGAACCACGAGTATTTGCAACAGCAAGTATATTGAACGAAGGACAACTTTCGAGCCCAATAGAAGGCAACGATGGTGTGTTTGTAATTTTTGCCACCGCAGTGCGCACTGTAGAAGCAGGCAATGTGCAGGTTGAAAAAAATATGTTGCAAATGCGCTATGAATCGGCTCTACGCAATGCAATAATGACTATTTTACGCGATAAAGCAACCATAAAAGATTATCGAATAATTTTCTTTTAAAGAATAAATTACAACAAAAAAAAGCGAAAAATAATTTTTTCGCTTTTTTTACGTTAAATTTTAAGAAAAACATATCGTAGTATAGTATTTTTGTTATACTTTTGCGATTAGTGAAAATCCATTAAAAATAAATGATATGAAAAGATTACATTTTTTAGCGATTGTGGCTTTGGGAGCAGCGGTGATGAGTTCGTGTGGTCCTAAGCCTGATGACTGTATAAACTGCACAGGACAAGGCATTATAAAAACAACGTATTTAATAGATACTGCAATAGGTTCAATAACTGTATATCCGGTACTTACGCCGCGTAATTACGATTTTTGCGATTCGTTTGTGTATAAAAATGGTGCTTTTATGGAGCCGTATAGAGTGCACCCCAAATTATTATTATGCACAAAAGAAGCTGCTCGTGATACAGCCCGACGTTACAGAGAATCGCCCGCCTTGAATGCGGCTGACCAACCGTGCGTATGCCGTATAAATCCCGATAAAAAATTCAATGATTCCGATGGAAAACCTAAAAATGATATTTTGTTCATAGAAGGTATTGAAAAATTTCCGAATAGTGTGATGTATTTAAGAACGCCGGGCGATACAACGAAAATACGTACCTATTTCAATTACAACAATCACGATGACCCATTCAACGGATTAATACTTCGTCACAAAAACACTCGTGTGATAGAATCGAAAATGTTGAAATCGGGAATCTACGAAGCAGAACTTATGTTTTTTAAAGATGCGGCGCAACAAGTGCCGTTGGGCAATGCTATAAAGTTTAGAATTGCAATTATTCGTAGCAATAAAGTTTGCAACATTACTTGTTTGAAACAAGCTCGCGACCAAGACGATACGGAATTGTTGAATTAAGAGTTTATTTAAAAATTTTGTAAATAAAATTGAATAAAAAGTGTTTTTTCTTGTAAAAATTTTTTGGTTACAATTAAAAATACTATATTTGCAGCCCTTATTGGAAGTAAAGTAATACATTAAAGTAGTTAATTAAAATATAATAGAGATGACAAAAGCGGATATTGTAAACGAAGTTTCAAAAAAAACCGGAATTGAAAAAGTAATTGTTCAAAAAACCTTAGAAGTGTCTATGGACGCTATTAAAGATGCGTTGAAAGCAGGTGATAATGTGTATTTTCGTGGGTTTGGTAGTTTTATAGTGAAAAAACGAGCAGAAAAAACGGCTCGTAATATTTCAAAAAATACTACAATAATAATTCCAGCTCATAATATACCGGCATTTAAACCGGCAAAAACGTTCGTAGCGGGAGTAAAATCAAAAAAATAATAGGAGGACAGAACAATGCCAAGCGGAAAAAAACGTAAACGTCATAAAATGGCGACACACAAAAGAAAAAAACGTCTAAGAAAAAACCGTCATAAAAAGAAATAATAATTTCGGTTATTTTTTCTTCAAAAAACAAATTGTTAATCCTTTGTGGCTCGTGCAACAAAGGATTAATAATTTAAATTTCCCTATCTTAAAATACCTCTCGTGAGTAAAGAATTAATTATACGTGGCGATGAATCGCATATAGACATTGCCCTTCTCGAAAATTCACAACTGTTGGAATATACCTCAACACGAACCGATGTTGAAAGTTTCGACGTTGGGAATATTTATTTAGCAAAAGTTCGTAAAGTAATTCCCGGACTGAATGCCGTTTTTGTGAATTTGGGTTACGAAAGAGATGCTTTTTTACATTATCATGATTTAGGCCCGCAGTTTAGTTCCATGTCGAGTTTTTTGGAACTGGTGTTGTCTAAAAAAAATATAGCTCCATTTGAAAAACAAGAGCGTTTGCCGTTGATTGATAAACATGGCGCAATTGCCGATATTATTACAGCCGGACAGTACATTTTGGTACAAATAGCCAAAGAACCGATTTCAACCAAAGGACCACGATTGAGTGCCGAAATTTCTATTGCCGGACGCAACATGGTGTTGATGCCGTTTGCCGATAAAATTTCAATTTCACAAAAAATAGAATCAAACGAAGAAAAAAATCGTTTGCGAAAAATTGTTCGCTCGTTTACCCCCGAAAATTATGGTGTAATTATACGAACGGCTGCCGAAAATGCAAGCGCACACGATATAGAAGCCGAAATAAAAGAATTATTGCAGAAGTGGAAAGAAACTGTTGAGCATATACAAGATTCAAAAAAACAAGCGCCGTATTTGCTTTTGACCGAATTGAGCAAAGTTTCGGCTTTGTTGCGCGATGTTTTTACCCCCGATTTCAATAATATAATTACCAACGATGCCGCTCTTTGCAAAGATATAAAAGCGTATATAAAAACAATTGCCCCCGAAAAAGAGGACATAGTAAAGCATTATACGGCAGGTCCGCCTATTTTTGAGCAATTTGGCGTTGAAAAACAAATAAAAAGTTCATTTAGCAGAGTGGTGCCGTTGAAAAACGGAGCCTATATCATTATTGAAAAAACCGAAGCGCTTCACGTGATTGACGTTAATAGCGGCACTCGAGCAAAATCCGACCAAGACCAGGAAGCAAATGCTTTTGAAGTAAATAGCATGGCAGCCGTTGAAATTGCTCGTCAAATTCGTTTGCGCGATTTGGGCGGCATTATTGTTGTCGATTTTATTGACATGAGAAGCGGCGAAAATAAAACTAATCTTCTCAAAGTATTTGATGATGCTATGGCAAACGATAGAGCGCGACACAATATATTACCGCTTACAAAATTCGGATTGATGCAAATTACCCGTCAGCGGGTGCGTCCGGAATTGCGAATAAATACGAGCGATGTGTGTCCGGCGTGTAACGGTACTGGCGAAGTTATTCCAAGCATAAATCTTATAGCGCAAATAGAAGATGCGCTTGTAGAAGTTCGAAAACAACAACCAAAAGGAAAAATTTTGCTTCACGTGCACCCAATTATAGCAGGCTATATTACCAAAGGAATGTTTTCTACGCTATTGCACTGGAAATTAAAATATTGCCGTCGATTGAGAGTGGTGCAACGCAGCGATTTTAGCTTTTTGGATTATCATTTTACAGATAAGAAAAATAACCTTATTGAATTGTAGTATTTAGACTAATAGACACAAGACTTTTAGACATGGAACTATTCCTGTTTCCTAACCCCTAATTCCTAAAAACTATGACCTTAGAACTAACCGAACGACAATTCCAAACCCTGCTCGAAACCTATTACATGGGCGAATATATGAAGCAAGCCTACGGAAATTCTGCCGACACCAAAGAATTGGCGGAATTGGGAAATATTTTGTACGAAACAGCGTACAATTCGGGGCTTGACGAAGATGTGGAATACGACAAACAAATGGGCGGCTATGTGCCAACAGCTGAGTTTGAGGCAGAATGCGATGAGTTGATAAACACCTACGACGAAAATAATTTTTGGGAAGAACTCATTATTCTTATGGCAAATAGAGATGTGCAAGCGCAGGGGTTGACCGATATGTCGTCGAAAGAATTTCAAGCGGCGCAAAAAGTGTTGATTGAAAAATATGAGAAAGAATTTGCCGAGAATGGTATTGATAATCTTTCGCTTATTTAAAAATAGATTGCTTCGTTCCTCGCAATGACGTTTATTCGAGCGTCATTGCGAGGAACGAAGCAATCCAGAAAATAGAGGTTGCATGAAAGGCGTTGTTATAAAATCAACAGGAAGTTGGTACAAAGTGCTTTGCGGCGGGCAGCGTTTTGATTGCCGTGCAAAAGGGAAAATTCGTCTTGAAGACGCAAAAAGTACCAATCCCATTGCCGTGGGCGATTGGGTAGAATTTGAGCCGGAAAACGATACACAAGCAGTAATTTCAACTATTTACGACCGCACAAATTACATAATTCGCAAAGCGGCAAATTTATCGAAACAATCGCATATAATTGCGGCAAATGTTGATATGGCATATTTGGTGGTAACTCTGCACAGCCCCAAAACCTTACTTTTGTTTATTGATAGATTTTTGATTTCGGCAGAGGCTTATGCAATTCCGTGTACGATATTGATTAATAAATGCGATTTATATACCTCGAAACAGGATTGTAAAACAATTCGTGAGTGGACGGAAATTTACCAAAAAGCCGGTTATGAAATTATATGTGTGTCGGTGCAAACGGGCGAAAATATTGATAAACTCTATCAATTAACGGCAGAAAAAACGGTGGTATTTGCCGGAAATTCGGGTGTGGGGAAATCGTCGTTGCTCAATGCAATTGCGCCTCATGCGGCAAGCAAGGTTGCCGATATTTCAAAATCGCACAACAAAGGCAAGCACACAACCACCTTTGCCGAAATGTATGAACTGCCCAATGGTGCGCGAGTTATAGATACGCCGGGAATAAAATCATTCGGCTTGCTTGATTTTGAAAAAGAGGAATTATCGCACTATTTTCCGGAGATTTTCAGAGCATCGAAACACTGTCAATTTTATAATTGTACGCATACGCACGAGCCGCAATGCGCTGTTTTGCAGGCTGTTCGATGGAATAAAATTGCACTAAGCCGCTATGAAAATTATGTTTCTTGTTTGCTCGATGAGAATGCGAAGCATAGGAAATAGTTTTTTAAATAGAACTTCCATCATACCCGTCATTCCTGCGTAGGCAGGAATCCCCTCAAAAAAGATGGGGAGATTCCTGCCTACGCAGGAATGACGGACTTTTTATTACCATTCCACAGGCGTTTTGCCTTGCCGTTGCAAATATTCATTTGCTTTGCTAAAATGTTTACACCCGAAAAATCCTCCTCGATTGGCAGACAGCGGCGATGGGTGTACGGCTTTTAATACCAAATGTTTTGCCGTATCAATCACAGCCCCTTTTCTCTGTGCATACGAGCCCCAGAGCATAAAAACCAAGCCTTTACGACCGTCCGATAATTTTTGTATCACGCTGTCGGTAAATTCTTCCCAGCCTTTGCCTTGATGTGAACCTGCCAAGCCGGGACGCACTGTCAACGTGGCATTGAGCAACAAAACACCCTGTTGTGCCCAGCGCTCCAAATTACCGCTTTTAGGGAATGGAATGTGCAGGTCGCCTTCAATTTCCTTGAATATATTTATGAGCGAAGGTGGAAATTGCACGCCATCGTTTACCGAAAAACAAAGTCCGTGCGCCTGCCCGTAACCATGATAGGGGTCTTGTCCAATAATCACCACTTTTGTCCAATTAAACGGACATAAATTAAATGCGTTGAAAATCAATTTCGCAGGAGGAAAAATTGTTTGTGTACTGTATTCCTCTCGCACAAAGCGAGTTAACTGCTCAAAATACGGTTTGTCAAATTCGCTTTGCAATACCTCTTTCCACGAGGATTCTATTTTTACTTCCATAGTTTTATTGTTTAAGTAGTTATTTTCTGGATTGCTTCACTTCGTTCGCAATGACGCTCTTTCGATGGTTAGCACAAATCGACAAAAGAGCGTCATTGCGAGGAACGAAGCAACCGGAGCGAAGCGGAGCTCAACGAAGTTAATCCAGAAATTGTTATGTTTAGTAATTGCGGACATTCAATATTATATTGGCATATTTTCACATTGGCATATTGGCACATTGTCAATTATGCAAAAATACAACTATTTTGAGAGTAAAAATGTGATAACTCAAAATAAAATTGCTCTTGTCGACCTGTTGTTTGTTAAAAAAATGTTATCTTTGCGCAACTTTATGAATAACAATACTATTTAGATAATACAATGAAAGTTTTAAAAACAGGAATTTTTTTGCTCATTTCTTTATGTTTTGCAGCTTGCTCAAAAGAAGAAGGCAAAGGCGGATTGGCATCAATCAATGGTGTGGTAATGGTGCAAAATGTGAATTATCACAGTAAACAATTATTTGGAAGTTTGCAGCCGGCGCAGGACGAACGAGTGTATATACTCTACGGTTCTAATACCGCAATAGGTAATGATACACGTACTTCGTTTGATGGTAGTTTTGAATTTCCGTTTTTGGTGCAAGGCAATTATAGCGTGTTTGCATTGTCGGACGATACTTTAAATGTTAATGGCTTATCGGTAGAAGTGAAGAAAGAAATTTCGCTCAATACTAAAAGAGCAAAAATTCAAGCCGACACCATTATATTGTATCGTTTTGTAAAATTCAATAAAGGTAGTTCTGTGATACAAGGCAAAGTGCTGCGAGATAGAATGCCGTTAAATCCGCCGGACGGGCTTACTTTAGAAAATAATGTGGTGCGGGACACAGAGGTTTATTTAACGCTGGAAGGCAGTGCCGAAATTTTGGAACGCGCGCGCACCGATGCCAATGGCGAATTTAAATTTCCGAATTTAATTCCTGCTACATATAGAGTATATACTCTTAGTTCAACAAGCGATTATATTCCTCTTGATGTGGTAGAGGAAATAGTAACTATTACCGGCGATAATGAAACTATACCATTAGACCCTTTTATAGTAAATAAAAAATAAAATAATATGCCAATGTGCTAATGTTGCCAATAAGATGAATATCAATTAATATCTTTAAAATATGAAAACCATCAGTAAAATAATGTGCCTAAGCATAATAATGAGCCTTTCACTATCGGTTTCTGCACAAAAAAAATCGGACAAATCAACCGAAAAATCCCGTACCGAATATGTAGAAAAATTTGACCGTGGCGATGTTGGCGGTAAAAAACTATCATCGAAAATAGAGTATAACGAAAAAGGGAAAGAAGTAAAAGAATACGATTATAAAGACGGAAAATTAGAAAAATATACCGTTATAACCTATTTGGGCAATAAAAAATCGGAAGAGCACACCTACGGAGCCGATAAAAAACTTATTTCACGTGCCACGTTTGAATATAATGCTAACGGCGATAGAATCAAAAAAACAACCTACAACGCGGCAGGAAAAGTTATTAAAATAAACACCTACGTTTACGAGTACTACCCCAATGAGTAACATCATACACGAAATTCAACCTATTATTGATACTATGCCGCCTATTTCGTTAGAAGAAATGGATTCGGTAAAATTGCTCGTTCGCTCCGATACAAAATATGTGTTTCCCATAGCGAAATTGCAGGCATTACTGACCGATGCAGCGAAGGAATATTCGGTATTGCACATCGGCGGAACGCCGTATCAGCATTATAAAACGGTGTATTTCGATACTCCCGAAAATTCCATGTATTTGGCGCATCAAAACAAACGGGTCAATCGCTATAAAGTGCGTCACCGCACGTATTGTTCAACGTCAACCGAATTTTTGGAAGCAAAATTCAAAAATAATAAAGGCATTACCAAAAAGAAACGCACACAATTTGAATTTGCCGAAAATTTAATGCCGGCAGATGAATTTTTACTCAAATATACACCGTTTTGCGGTAATGATTTGGTGCCAAAAACAGCCGTAGAATGTCAACGTATAACATTGGTAAATTTGCAAAATGCGGAACGGGTAACAGTTGATATTAATTTACGAGTTGGTCGATATAAACAAAATGAAGTTCTTGATTTTTCGCATATTTGCATTGTTGAACTCAAACGCGATAAATTTGCAGGAAAATCGCCTATGCTGAAAATTCTAAGAAAACATAAAATTCTACCAACAGGTATGAGTAAATATGCCATAGGAACAGCGGCTTTGCATGATAATATAAAGAAAAATAATTTTAAGAAAAAATTACGCCTAATAGAAAAATATAGGAAATAGGTAATACCCCTTAATAACTAATAATTAATAACTAATAACTAATTTACATGGACACAAAACTTTTTGACATTCCCTTATTTGTAGGTACCGATTTATTGGAACTTGTAATTCGCTTTTCGCTCAATTTCGTATTTCTTATCATTATTGTGCGTTTCCTGTATTTTGCCATACACAAACGCCGTGATTATATGTTTACCTATTTGCTTATTTCAAGTATCACATTTTTACTGTGTTACATGCTTGGCAGTGTGAAAATTCAAATCGGGTTTGCTCTTGGTTTATTTGCCGTATTTGGCATTATTCGCTATCGTACCGACCAAATGCCGATTAAAGAAATGACCTATTTATTTATTGTGATTGGTTTGGCGGTGGTAAATGCACTTATTAATAAAAAAACAAGTTATGCCGAATTATTATTTGCCAATTTGTCAATAGTTTTTATAACTTATATGTTGGAACGCCAAGTATTCTTGCGCCACGAATCACATAGAATTATTCGTTACGATAATATTGATTTAATAAAACCCGAACGTTACAATGAACTGAAAGCCGATTTGGAAGAACGTACCGGTTTGAATATAAATAGAATAGAAATTGGTAATGTGAATTTTTTAACCGATTCGGCTCGTATTCAAATTTACTATTACGAACGTGATAATAAAATCAATAATTTAGCTGAAACGCCAACGTATATGCCTGATAATGATTAATGTGCCAATACGGTAATATGCCAATGAGACAAATAAGATAATGCAAAAAATTCTTGCCATATTTTTTTTACTAACAAGCGCAACAATGCTGCATGCCCAAGAATTGTGGACAAGCCTTGAAGCCGAAACGTCGTTGACGAAAAAACTAAGCGTTGATGCTACGGCAGAATTTCGTTGGCAGCAATTCGGTACGCCGCTTAAGACCGGTTTTGGCGAGGTGGGAGCATCGTACAGAATTCTAAAACCATTGTCAATAGGAGCAAGCTATCGTCTTTCGCAACGGAGCAGGCAAACGGGATTTTTTACTATTCATACTTTTGCCACCACGCTTGGCTATCGCTACAAAATAGGCGATTTCCGCATAGCCTACCGCAATAAATTTGAAACCGATAAAGATACCTATACTACAAGTGTGGAAGATTTACGTTGGCATTTTACCGATAGAAACCGCATACGAATTACGTATTACAAAAAAGGAACTTTGCTCGCACCTTCGGTATTTATTGAAAGTTTCAACGAAATTTCGGCAAGGGAACGATATTCATTATCAGAATTGCGCTATGGCGCAAATTTGAATTTTATGCTTTATCGAGGTTATTCGGTAGGAGTAGGGGGATTTGTAAAACAATCGTTTAGTTCTAAAACGGAGTTTACGTATGTGGGAACGGTGGCTTTGGCGAAGGAGTTTTAGATTGTCTGAACTATGATTTTAATGTGATTTTCTTGATTGTTATAAATCACAATAATCAAAAAAATCACAGTTCAGACAAAAAAATGTTGAAAAATTGTGTAATCCTTGCTTCCTAAAAAACAACTACTCTCATAGTGAATTTCTACCTTTGCTGATAATAAAGAATACGTTTACATTTACTCGTCATTCCTGCCTACGCAGGAATGACGTAAAAGGATTAAACCATGGCAGAAAAAGTAGTAGAAACCCCCTTAATGAAACAATACTATCAGGTAAAACACAAACACCCTGATGCAATTTTGTTGTTCCGAGTAGGCGATTTTTATGAAACTTTTTCGGAAGATGCTATAAAAACTTCTAAAATTTTGGGTATTACGCTTACCAAGCGAGCAAATGGTGCGGCGCAATTTATTGAATTAGCCGGTTTTCCCTTTCACGCACTTGATACATATTTGCCAAAATTGGTGCGAGCCGGTCAGCGAGTGGCTATTTGCGAGCAATTGGAAGATCCCGCGACAGTGAAAGGGAAGACAATTGTAAAACGTGGTGTTACCGAATTGGTTACGCCCGGCGTTTCGTTGAGCGATACGATTTTAGAAAATCGGGAAAATAATTTTTTGGCTGCCGTGCATTTTGGCAAACATGCTATGGGCGTTGCTTTTTTAGATATTTCTACCGGCGAATTTTTGGTAGGCGAGGGCAGTGCCGAATATATCGACAAACTGATTAGCAGTTTTCAACCCAAAGAAGTGTTGTACGACCGCAGAAAAGAACAGTTGTTTAAAGAAACCTTTTCGCCAAACTTATATAGTTATAAATTAGACGATTGGATTTTTACAACCGAAGCCGCCAATGATAAATTACTCGGTCATTTTGAAACTTCTTCACTCAAAGGTTTTGGTATAGATGCTATGCCGCAGGCAATTATTGCTGCCGGTGCGGTGTTGTATTATATGGAATTGACTGAACATAAGCAAATTAACCACATTCGCCACATTGCCCGCATTGAGCAGGACGATTATGTGTGGCTCGACCGTTTTACAATTCGCAATTTGGAAATTTTCGCTTCGCCGCATGAGGGCGCAACATCGCTTTTGCAAGTGCTTGACGAAACGCAAACGCCTATGGGCGCACGGCTTTTGAAACGTTGGCTTGCCCTGCCGCTGAAAAATAAACAGGAAATTGATAAACGCTTAAACGTTGTGCAACAGTTAGTTGACAATCGCGATATACTTAATCGATTGTATGAGCGTTTGCACAATATGTGCGATTTGGAGCGTATTGTTGCCCGTGTGGCTGCAGTTCGCATTTTGCCGCGGGAAATTTTGCAATTGCAACGCACGCTTGAAGATATTGCACCGCTTAAAGCCTTGTGTTTGCAACAAAACAATGCAACTATGCGCACTTTGGGCGAACAACTCAATGCGTGCGAGCAACTTTCGGAACGAATTGCCCGAGAAATTAATCCCGAAACGCCAAACATTCTCAATAAAGGCAATGTAATTGCCAATGGCGTAAACGAAGAACTTGATAAATTGCGCACAATTGCTTATTCCGGCAAGGATTTTATACTCCAAATGCAACAGCGAGAGGAAGAACGCACCGGTATTCCAAAACTGAAAGTGGCGTTCAACAACGTGTTCGGCTACTATATTGAGGTGCGCAATACGCACAAAGACAAAGTGCCTGCCGACTGGATTCGCAAACAAACCATAGTCAGTGCCGAGCGATATATTACGCCCGAACTGAAAGAATACGAAAATCAAATTCTTGGGGCAGAAGAAAAAATCCAGCAACTGGAATATGAAATTTTTGCAGCTTTGGTGCAAAATATTACCCAATATATTCCAACTCTGCAACTCAATGCAAATATTCTTGCGCAAATTGACTGCCTGCAATCATTCGCACACTGTGCCATTGAACGTAATTATGCCAAACCCGAAATTGACGAAACGCTTGACCTACACATTGAAGAAGGCAGACACCCCGTGATAGAAACTCGTATGGCGCCGGGCGAGGAATATGTGAGCAACAACGTGCAGATTGATTGTGATACTCAACAAGTTATAATTATTACCGGTCCGAATATGGCGGGTAAATCGGCGTTGTTGCGCCAAACTGCTTTGATTGTGCTTATGGCGCAAATTGGTTCGTTTGTGCCGGCTCGTGCGGCTCGCATTGGTATTATCGATAAAATTTTTACCCGCGTGGGGGCGTCCGATAATATTTCGCAAGGCGAATCAACCTTTATGGTGGAAATGAACGAGGCGGCAAGTATTTTGAACAACGTGTCGGAACGCAGTCTCATTTTATTTGATGAACTCGGGCGAGGTACAAGCACTTACGATGGTATTTCCATTGCATGGGCTATTGTGGAATATTTGCATGAACAACCAACGGCTCGCCCAAAAACCTTATTTGCAACGCATTATCATGAATTGAATGAGTTGGAAAGCTCGTTTAAACGAGTGAAAAATTTCAATGTTTC
>WQTX01000050.1 GCA_009786075.1 Bacteroidota bacterium
GCNTCGGTGCGGGTATTCAGACCAATTGCCTTTAATTTGGAATACTGCAAACTGTGGATTTACGACAAATGGGGCAACCTGCTCTACTTCTCGGAAGACGTTCAAAACGGAATGTTTGCCGGAGAATGGAACGGTACTTACAACGGCGAACTCATGCAGTCAGACGTATATATCTGGAAAATGGAAGCGAAATTCCTCGACGGTACTACCTGGCCAGGACAGAAAAAAGCTACCGGAGGGTATACTAATTTTGGAAGTGTGACGCTGATACGTTAGACTTATAGACATAAGACTATTAGACATAAGACGAAAAAAGTGGGTGGTAAGGTTTTACCGCTCGCTTTTTTTTACTATTTTTTAAAGTCTTAATCCTTGTCCCTAATCCCTCGTCCCTAAATTTACGAATTTAAAATCCTATTCTGAATATTAATAGATTCTTGGTGAATTGCTTTGAATATGTTTTCTACAAATTCTTGACTAAATCCTCGCACGGCAGCTTCTTTTTTCGCTTTTTCAACAATTTGCGCCCAGCGCCCGGATTGCAAAATTTGTATATTATTTTCTTTTTTGTTTTTACCAATTTCTTTTACCACTTCCATACGTTGCTGGAAAAGATTGAGCACATCATTATCGAGTACGTCAATTTTTTGACGCAATTCGTCCAATGATTGTTTAAATTCTACGTTATCGCTTTCTATTTGACGAATAATCAATTTATTGAGCACCTCTCCCACTTGCGCCGGTGTCAGCTGTTGTTTGGCATCACTCCACGCTTCTGCCGGATTGTTGTGCGATTCTATAATCAAACCATTCAACCCTAAATCCATGGCTTTTTGCGAAATTTCGTAAATAAATTGCGAATCGCCAGCAATGTGGCTTGGGTCGCAAATTATAGGCAAATCGGGCATACGGCGATGTAGCTCAATAACCACCTGCCAACGTGGTTCATTACGATAGCGACCTTTTTCAAATGCCGAAAATCCACGATGAATAGCTGCCAATTTTGTAATGCCTGCTCCGGCAATACGTTCAATTGCTCCCATCCACAATTCCAAATCGGGGTTTACCGGATTTTTCACAATTACCGGAACATCGGCACCTTGCAACGCATCGGCAACTTCTTGCACTGCAAACGGATTTGCCGAAGTGCGAGCACCAATCCATAGAATATCAACACCCATTTTCAAGGCTTCGTACACGTGTTTTGCAGTTGCCACTTCGGTAGCAGTGAGCATACCGGTTTCTTCTTTTACTTTTTTCAACCATTTTAAAGCGGGCGAGCCCACGCCTTCAAACATATTCGGACGAGTACGAGGTTTCCAAACTCCCGCTCTGAAAATTTGTACGCCAAGAGCTTTCAAACCTCGTGCGGTTTCAAGCATTTGTTCTTCACTTTCGGCACTGCATGGTCCCGAAATTACTAATGGTCTGGTGGGGTCAACGCCCCATGATTGTAATGAATCTATTTTCATGTTTTTTAAAAAGCCCCCCTAAATCCCCCCTCATGGGGGGACTTGGAGCTGTGGTTTAATTATTAATACTGTTTTTTATTGTATGTTTTTTGTTTTTATTATTAGTGTGTGGTATGGGGGTTGTACGGCTCCAAGTCCCCCTTGAGGGGGATTTAGGGGGCTCTGTTATTTATTCAAAACCTTCCGTATTTTATTAGCCTCATCAATCAATTCATACAATCGAGCTTGATTTTTTTCTTGAATTGCAGTTTTAAAATTGTTCAATGTTTCCATATATTTGTCGATTGAGGCAATTAAATAATCGGCATTTTGTTGCAAAATTGGCGTCCACATACTTGTGGAACTTTTGGCAATACGTACTGTAGAATCAAAACCAGAGCCCGCCATTTCAAAAATTTTCTTTTCGTCTTTTTCAATTTCCAAAACAGTAATACTCAGTGCATACGCAATTACGTGCGTTAAGTGCGAAACATATGCTATATGTTTATCGTGTTCTTCGGGCGACATATATAAAATATTCATTCCCATTATTTTATACAACAATTTTGCTTGGCTTAACGCAAATACAGAACTCAATTCTTGTTCACACACAATTGTTTTTTTACCTTTAAACAAATCGGCAAAAGCCGCCTGCGGACCCGAATTTTCGGTACCTGCCATAGGGTGCGATGCCACATATTGCGACCGTCGAGGGTGGTTACGCACATTGTTGCAAATTCCCGCTTTGGTAGAACCCATATCTACCACCACGCAATCGTCGGAAATTACATCTAAAATTTTCGGCAAAAGCGCGCGTGCGGCATCAACGGGAATTGCCAAAATGATTAATTCCGAAATCATTGCCGCTTGCTCCCAATCCATGGCGTGGTCAATAATGCCAAGTTCGAGAGCTGTTTTTAAATTTTCTTCGTTGTTATCAACCCCTATAATTTTGGTGCTGAAACCACGAATTGCCATTGCTATTGAGCCTCCTATGAGACCTGTTCCTATTATTGTTATGTTCATAATTTAGAAGCCCCCTAAATCCCCCTCAAGGGGGACTTTTTGAGCTGTGGTTTAATTATTAATACTGTTTTATTTAATGTTTTTCTATTTTTTTGTTTTTCTTTCCTTAGCCCCCTGAGGGGGTTGGGGGCTTTTTATTCCCTATTAAAATTTTCATCATGTTTATACTCCCCAAGCACCGAAAGATTCGATACAATTTTAAGAATTGTGTTCAATGCTTTGTCATATTTTTTATGGTCTGTCCATTCCACGTCCACATAAAATGAATATTCGTACGGTCTGCCGAGAATTGGTAAGGATTGGATTTTAGTAAGATTTAAACCTTCTTGTTTGAAAACGCTTAGCACATCAACAAGCGAACCGGGTTGGTGTGTGAGTTCAAAACAGAGCGAAGCCGTATTATTTTCGGGTACATCGTGGGCACATCGTTCAATGATAACAAAGCGGGTATAATTACGCTTATTTGTTTCAATGTGTGGCGCAATAATCTCTAAACCATAGAGTTCGGCTGCATATTCGCTGGCAATAGCGGCAGCATTCATAAGTTTTTCTTCGGCAATTTTTTGTGCGCTCGAAGCCGTATCGCTCCATTCTATCAGTTTAAATTGCGGGTAATCGTTGAAAAATTCGCTTGATTGTTGAATCGCAATAGGGTGCGAATACACTTCTTTTATTTGGTGCAAACCCACGCCGGGCAGCGCCATAAGATTTTGCGTAATGTGCAAACTGATTTCGCCCGAAATTTTCACTTTTGAATTTTTGAGCAACAAATAATTACTCAAAATACTGCCGGCTATGGTATTTTCAACAGCCACAATTCCATAATCAACACGTCCTTGTTGCACAAGTTCAAATATGGTCTTAAATTGCACACAATTAACCGTTTCAATATCAGAACCGAAATATTTTAGGGCAGCAATTTCGTGAAATGCACCTTTTATGCCTTGTATTGCTATTTTTTTCATGTTTGTAAGCCCCCTCCCGACCTCCCCCTCAAGGGGGAGGAGAAAGAACGCGGTATTAATTAATTATTGTTATATCATTTTTATTCATTTCTTATCAATTGCTTCAGAAAGTCCCCCCTTGAGGGGGGATTTAGGGGGGCTAAAAAAAAGCCCCGAAAATCTTCGAGGCTTCTATTTTTGTTTTTATGTTCTATTTTTTTAATCTTACTTACATACACAAAGCCTCGTTTTTACCGCTAAAGTAAAACCAGAAATAAAAATATGCAAATACTGAATTGTTCATTTGTTTGTATTTTGATGTGGCAAATAAAAAGAGTTTTTTTTTAATTACCAAGAGTTTTTATGTTTTTTTGAAAATTTTTATTTCTTTTTTGTTTTCGTGCTTGTTTTTGTTCTTCTTTAGTTTGAATATGAAATGTTACAGGAAGTTGAAAATACGAAGACACATTCATGCCATCAGATTGTCCGGGTGTCCATTTTTTCATTAATTCAACTACTCGTATTGCTTCTTTGTCTAAACTTTCGTGCACACTTCGTACGGTTCTTACATCACAAACAGTCCCGTCAGAACACACAACAAATTCAACTACAACCATGCCTCGAATACCATTATCCAATGCCTCTTGGGGATACGTAATTTCTGCATTAAGAAATTTCATAAGTTCCGGAATACCCCCCGGATATTCTGCTATCTTATCGGGTTTTCTTGTAATGGTATTATTTGAATATCGCGCTAAAGTATCTGATTCTTGACACAGAGCCGTTTGTACCGAACCACATACTACGCTCAGTACAGAAAATAAGGTTGTAATTTTTTTGAATGAGTTCATAATTTTAAAATATTTTTTCTGTGTCAATCTGTAATATCTGTGTACTTAAAATTAAAACTCTCGTGTTCTTAATTCCTCAATAAAAGTTCGCAATTCCATTTTTTGAGCGTCAGCCACCGAAAGTGAATTAAGAATTTCGTGCGCCTCTTCAAAAAGTGTATTCATTTCCGTTGTAGCTTTTTCAAGCACCTGCACTTTATCGAACAATGCTCGCACTTGTGTATATTTTTGCGCATCGTCCGATTTTTGCGCATATAGGCGAATAAGTTCTTGTTTGTCGCTTTCGTTCAAATTATTAAGTGCTGAAATTACCAAATATGTTTTTTTATTTTCGGCAATATCGCCGCCGATTTTTTTGCCGAAAGTTTCTACATTGCCGTAAGTGTCGAGTATATCGTCTTGTAATTGAAATGCTATACCGATTTTTCGTCCGATTTCATAAAGTTTATCGGCATCGTCGGCAGATGCACCACCCACAATTGCACCGGCTTTGAGGCAGGCAGCCACAAGCACTGATGTTTTTAGTTCAATCATGCGAATATACATTTCTTCATTCGTTATTGCATCGGTCAGCGCAGCTTGCTCTAAATCAATATCATACTGTTGCCCCTCGCACACTTCCATAGCGGTTTTGTTGAGCAATGAAAAAATAGAAAACGCCTGTGCGCCGGCTTCTTCAAAAAACGTATAAGCCAAAATCATAACCGCATCGCCCGAAAGAATTGCCGTGTTGGTGTTCCATTTTATGTGCACACATGGTTGATTGCGGCGAATATCGGCATCGTCCATTATATCGTCGTGAATAAGCGTAAAATTATGAAAGGTTTCAAACGCCAACGCTACCGGAATGGCTTTTTCGTAGTCGCTTACAAACATTTTTGTTGCCAACAGCACCAACGATGCACGCACACGTTTTCCGCCATTGCGCAAAATATATTTACACGGTTCATACAATCCGTTTGGCTCTTGAATTAATTCCAAACGTTTTTGTAATTCGCTGTTTATCAGCTCTTGATAGGGTTGAATGCTTTGCATATCGCACTATTTCTTCATCATCACATCGTCAATCATACCATAAGCCAAAGCCTCTGCCGATGTCATCCAATAATCACGGTCGGAATCTCTTTCGATTTTTTCGTAATCGTGTCCGGTGTGAAGCGCCAATATATCGTACAATTCCCGTTTTAATTTCAAAATTTCGCGAGCGGTAATTTCTATATCGGCAGCTTGTCCCTGCACGCCGCCGAGCGGCTGATGTATCATTATTCGCGAGTGATTGAGTGCCAAACGTTTACCTTTTTCGCCACCGGCTAAAAGTATTGCTGCCATTGAAGCTGCCATACCGGTGCAAATAGTTGAAACATCTGCATGAATATACTGCATGGTATCGTAAATTCCCATACCGGCATATACCGAACCTCCGGGCGAATTGATGTAAATCTGAATATCTTTCGACGAATCGGAAGATTCCAAATACAACAATTGACCTTGTACGATATTTGCCACATAATCGTCAATCGGCAAGCCCAAAAAGATAATTCTATCCATCATCAAGCGTGAAAAAATATCCATTGACGCAATGTTCAATTGACGTTCTTCAATAATTGTCGGTGAAATGTAACCATTGAGCACCGATGTGTATTTATCGAGCGATACACTGCTCACGCCCATGTGTTTGGTGGCGTATTTTCTAAAATCGTCCATAGTAGTTTATTATTTTTTGTCAAACAATGCGTTAAATTCTTCGATTGATTTTTCAACTTCATTCAATTTCACAGCGCCTTTCAAGTATGAAATCAATTTTTTATCTTGTTCCATTTCAAAAATTTGTTGCGCTTGTTTTTTGTCTTTTATCAATTGTTTACTCCAATTTTCAAGTTCTTCGTCGCTCAAATTCATCATGCCGTACTGCGCCAATTGCATACGGGTATATTCAATTGCAGCGGCTTTTAAATCTTCTTCGGTTACTTGCAAATTATTGTCTTTCACTATTTTACCACTCACTAATTGCCATTGCAAATCTTTTATAAACAATGGAAATTCGGTTTCAATTTGTTCGGGAGTTACTTTGTCGTTATCTTTATTAGTTTCAAGCAACCAACGTTTCAAAAACGCTTCGGGCAATTCCAATTTGTTGGTTTTCAACATAGTTTCTTTTATATCGAGCAAGAATTTGTAATCGCTATTGCCCACCATGCGAGTTTCAAAATCAGCTTTTATTTTTGCTCTAAATTCTGCTTCATTGGCAATCGCGCCTTCGCCGAATACTTTATCGAACAATTCTTGATTTACTTCCGATTTTGTAAAACGTAAAATTTCTTTTACTTCAAACGAATAATCGGCGTTAATCAATTCTGCGTCAGCTTTTTCAACTCCAAGCATCGAAGCAATTTCAGTGTCGTTTCCAAATGCGTTTTTCGGGTTGAAAATAATCACATCATCAATTTTTGCACCTTTGAACAAATCTAATTCCGCTTCGGTTGCAACTTTTGAAAGCAACATCATTGCGCCTTCTTTTACGTATGGTTCGTCGGCATTTTGTTGTGTAAGCACACCTTTCACAATTTCGCTGCCTTCAATACAATCAACTTTTTCCTGCGAACCAAAACGAGCGCATAAATGACCGATTTGTTCGTCAACCATTGCATCGTTGGCAACAATTTTGTAGAATGTTTCTTTTTTCGGGAGTGTTACCTCAATTTCCGGCGTAAGCGCAATTTCAAATGAGAACGAAAATTCCGTATCGGTATCCCAATTAATTTTTTCTTGTTCGCTTTCGCTTGGAAGCGGCTCGCCCAACACTTGCAGCTTATTTTCAGCAATATAGCTGTTCAAACCTTCACTTATGAGTTTATTGATTTCATCAACCATCACATATTTCCCGTGCGTTTTTTTAATCATACCCATAGGCACCGCACCCTTGCGAAAGCCCGGCATCGACATTCCTTTACGATATTCTTTTAACGAATTTTCTACTTTTTCACTGTAATCACTTTGCGTGATTTGCATAGTTACAACTACTGTTTGTCCTTTGTTTTCTTGTGTAATGTTCATTTGCTATTACTTTAAAATTTAAAACCGCTAAATCAGTAATTTGAAATAGCGGTTTATCTGTACGGATGGGGGGACTCGAACCCACACACCTCGCGGCACTAGATCCTAAGTCTAGCGTGTCTACCAATTTCACCACATCCGCATTGATTTAGGAGTGGCAAAAGTACTGCTTTTTTTGTAAACTCCAAATGTTTTTTGTGTTTTTTTGAAAAATAAAAAGAGTGTATCAAAAAACTCCGATACACTCTTCCCACTTTAAAAACACTTAAAAACACATTTCATATTTAGTTGAGGTACACCTCTATTTTGGCACCCATTTTTGTGGGTATGCACACAAACGCTCTGCTGTAATCATGCAATATTCGCATTCTCCATTCTGATACGGGCATTTTGTTTTGTTTTTGTTCATTTTGTTTTGATAAGGTAGATTCTGTAATCATAGGCTATTTTTTAGGGATTAGGAAACAGTTGTTAGTTATTAGAATTTTAATTTGTTTATCGCTTTCAACATCAGAACGCAAGGTTTTTAGTGTTTAGTATGCGTGCTTGAAATTTTCTTGTTAATTTTATGCAACGTATGCGCAAAAACAATACTTTTGTGCTACAAATATAACCTCGAACTCCTATTCCCTACCCCCTATTCCCTAATTTTGAAACTCCCTACTCAAAAATATCTAACAGCATTCATTCGTTGGCGGCATTCACACATCAACGATAAGCAATTTGTGTATATTTTGAGTGTGCTTGTTGGGTTCATAAGCGGTTGTGTGGCGGTTATTTTGAAATCATTGGTGCATGGTATCCGGCATTTGCTGCACGTGTGGTCGCCGTTTAGCGAAGGGAACTTTTTTTACTTTTTCCTTCCCATGATTGGTATTGCCGTGGCGGTAATTTTTATGAAATATGTTGTAAAATATTCGGTGCGGCATGGTGTTCCGGCGGTGTTGTATGCAATTTCTATGACCAAAGGTCGTATTCGCTGGCATTACACGTTTTCATCGGTTGTTTCATCGGCTTTTACGGTTGGTTTTGGCGGCTCGGTGGGTTTGGAAGGACCAAGCATCATTACCGGAGCGGCAATCGGCTCCAATGTGGGGCGAGTGCTCAAACTCAATTATAAACAAATTGTACTGCTCATTGCCTGCGGTTCGGCAGGCGTAATGGCGGCAATTTTCAACGCTCCGGTGGCTGCTATGATATTTGCCATGGAAGTAATTGTACTCAATTTATCGTTGGCAACGGTTGTACCTTTATTATTGGCAGCATCGAGTGCTACACTTACCTCCTATTTCTTTTTGGAGCAAGACGTTTTGTTTCACTCCGTGGAATTGTTCAACAAAGGTTACGAAATTATTGATACGCCTACGTTTATTTTATTGGGAATTATTACCGGTTTGATTTCGGTGTATTTCAAGCGGATTTATATAAAACTAAATACTTCGTTTGAACACATTTCGTCGCCGCGCCGCCGCTTGCTGGTATGCGGCGGATTGTTGGGTTTGCTCCTTTTTTTGTTTCCTGCGCTCTATGGCGAGGGCTACGATTTTATCAATATGGCTATTCGTGGCGATTATTCGTTTTTGTTTCAACATTCTATTTTTGTAAATTTTGAAAAAAGTTTTGCCCTCAGTTGCGTGTTATTTTTATGCCTTATTTTTGTAAAAGTAATAGCATCGTCGCTCACATTTGGAGCCGGCGGCGTGGGGGGTATTTTTGCACCTTCGCTGTTTATTGGCGCTATGATTGGGTTATTTATTTCGTTTATTTTTATTCATTTCAATATTGAAGTAAACGGCACAACCTTTGTACTGCTTGGCATGTGCGGCATGATAGCCGGTGTAATGCACGCTCCGCTTACGGGAATTTTCCTCATTGCCGACATTACAAGCGGTTACAGCCTGTTTGTGCCGCTTATGGTGGTTTCGGCAGTTGCTTACGCCACCGTGCGTGTGTTTGAAGAAAATTCGGTGTACACCTATTTACTCGCAAAACGCAAACAATTGCTCACGCACAACACCGACCGCTCGGTACTCACAATTATGCGCATACGCAATGTGATAGAAACCAATTTCAGCACCGTGCCCGAAACGGCTACCATAAAAGATTTTGTAAAAATTTTTGAAACCGCCACTCGCGATATTTTCCCAATTATTGACAAAGAAGGCAAACTCAAAGGAATTATAAAACTCAACGACATTCGCCACCTGTTGCTCAACCACAAACAACACGAACACACGCAGATAAGTTCGCTTATGTACGCCCCCGAACTATTTTTTGCGCCCGACGATGATATGGAAAAAGTAGTAGAAGTTATTCAAAAAAGCAATCACTACAATTTTCCGGTTATTCTTGCCGACGGCACATACGTGGGGTTTATTTCGCGTGCGCAAGTGTTTTCGGAATATCGAAAGGTTTCGGAATTTTATTCTGGGGAGATTTAGGGCACTTTTATAAAAAGAAAATAACAAAAACCACCAAAACCTTTATTTCAAGGTGGTGGTGGTTTTATAAAGTCTTATGTCTAATAGTCTTACGTCTAAAAGTCTAATAGTATTTCGCCACCTCAAACCCTTCCGTCCAATACGGAATATGAAGATTTTTAGTTTTCTGATTCCAAATATTCGGCGTTACAATCCGTCCGGTGCGAGTATATAAACTTTTTTCATATACAGCAATTGTCGGGTTGAATGTTAAGTCGGTTACAGCCAATGAAAAAGTATCATTTTCGCCTGCTTGAACTTTTACATCGAAATTATTGAATTTCAGTAATGATTGTAAAAAATCAACACGAGCTTGTGAAATTCCTTCTTCAACAACGGTGCAATTTACGCCGTCAAATTCTTTTACTATATGTTTTCCGTTAGTTATAGCCATAGTGTGTGAAAATTATAATCCAAAACAAAATTTAAGTATTTCCTCGTAAATTGAACTTACAAAACCCACCACAACCATACCGGTTATGCTGATTGCCAAGCCAATTTTTGCAAACATATCGCTTTTGAAATATGCAATAGGACTTTCGTTTTTATTGATAAACATTGCTTTTACCGGCATTAAGTAGTAGTACAACGAAACAATGGTATTTAACAACGCTATTAATAACAAAATATAAAAAGGAGTGGTTCCTACGCTTGCAACAGCGGTAAATAAGAAGAATTTACCAAAGAAACCCGCAACCGGCGGAATACCTGCCAACGAAAACAACGCCAACATAAACGCCAAACTTAATTTTGGATTGGTGCGATAGAAACCGTTTAAGTCGCTAATATTGGTTTTGCCTGTGTGCGATTCTATCATTGAAATTACGCCGAAGGCTGCCAAATTCGAGAATACATATACCAAAATGTAATATACCACAGTTGCCATACCCATTGCCGAAGCGGCAATAATACCCAGTAACAAGAAACCTGCCTGCGCAATTGACGAGAATGCCAAGAAACGTTTTAAATTATTTTGACGCAAGGCAAATAAGTTACCCACAACCATAGTAAAAATAGCGATTATGTACATCATTGGTTGCCACGTTTCTGCATAATTTTTGAATACCGTATAAAGCACAACAGTAAAAATAAATGCCGCAGAGCCTTTTGATATTACCGACAAATACGAGGTAATATTTACCGGTGAGCCTTCGTACACGTCGGCTGCCCACAAATGGAACGGAACTAACGATAATTTGAACGCCATACCCGAGAAAAAGAATATCAACGCAAGTGTGTGTAAAGTGGTAATTGTATAGCCCCCGTGCATTAAATCGTTGAAGAACAACGAGCCGTTTGCCGCATAAAGCATTGACAAACCATACAATAAAACTCCCGAAGAAAGTGCCGAAGAAAGCAATAATTTAATCCCCGCCTCTGCCGATTTGTTTTCATGGCGATTGAACGCCGCCAACGCTGCCAGCGGAATAGTTGCAATTTCCAAACCAATGTAGAACATTAGGAAATCGCCTGCGCTAATCATATAGAACATACCGATTAAGGTAGAAAACAATACTATAAAATATTCGCTTACTTTTCCGCGGTTCAGTTCGCTGTCGAAGGATTTTTGCGTTTGAAACAAAATGATTAACACCCCAATATTGAGAATGTTTTTCATAATATTGTTAATAGGCGTTGTGTTGAACATTCCGCCGAACAAAGTGCCCGATTCCATAGGCAAAAATCCTATAACGGTGTGTATGCCAAATAGCACTAATGCAAACGGTGCAATGATTGATTTACGATTATCTTTGGTTGCCAATTCTGCAATAAGCACTATAAGCATTACCACAATCAGCACCAATTCATGACGCATTAATAAAAAAGATTGAAGATTCATATACGTAGATTTTTAATATCGTTTGAATTTAATTTATAGCTGCCGCAGTTAATTTATCAACTATTGGCGTAAGACTTTCGCGTATCATTTCCGATAACCACAATGGCGCAACACCAATTGCTACAATCGCTAAAATAAGCGTTACCATCGAAATTTTTTCCCACCAAGTGGCATCAGGAAGTTTTTCAAATTCTTTGTTGCGCACCGGTCCGAAAAGTAGAATACCCACCACTCGAAGAATATACACCGCCGTTACCACAATTGCTGAACAGGCTAAAATTGTACATACGCGGTGGAACATATCTTGATGTTGGAACGAACCGATGAAAATAGTCATTTCGGCAACAAAACCGCTCAAACCCGGTAAACCGAGCGATGCCAAACCGGCAATTACGTAAGCCACGGCAATAAATGGCATAATGCGCATCAAACCGCCCATTTCGTAAATATTACGTGTGTGCGTTCTGCCGTAAATCATACCGATAAGGGCAAAGAAAAGAGCTGTCATTAAACCGTGAGAAATCATTTGCAAAATTGCACCGTCCATTGCGGTTTTGTTCATCATAAGTAGGGCAAAAATTACCATACCGCAGTGGCTTACTGAAGAATAGGCATTGATATATTTCAAATCTTTTTGCGCAATTGCGCCAAATGCACCGTACACAATACTAATAGTTGTGAGGATTAAGAACAACCAACCCATTTGTTGCGCCGCATCGGGCAGCAGGTACATTGCCACACGGAAACAACCGTAACCGCCCAATTTCATAAGTACGCCGGCGTGCAACATTGATACTGCCGTAGGCGCCGAAGCATGACCGTCGGGCGACCATGTGTGGAATGGGAATAACGCGCCCAAAACACCGAAACCTACAAACAGGAACGGAAAGAAGAACATTTGCACATTGTGCGGAATTGAAACTTTTGCAATTTCCAAAATATTAAACGTTAAATCGCCACCGTCGGGAGCCGAATTGAAATACAAGCCCAATAAGCCCAAGATTAACAATGCCGAGCCGCCCATAAGCATAAGCGTGAGTTTCATTGCCGAATATTCTTTATTGCCGCTACCCCACAAACCTATAAGCAAATACATAGGAATTACCGCAAGTTCGTAGAACAGGAACATGGTAAATAAATCTATCGAAATAAAGAACCCGAATACGCCCGATGCCAATAAAATCAACGAAATAAAAAACTCACGGGGCAAATCTTCGGTTTTCCACGAAGAGAAAATTCCGGCAAACACCACAATTGATGTAAGCAAAATCATTGCTACGGCAATTCCGTCAACGCCTACAGCATAGTGAATGTTGAAACTCGGAAACCACAAATAGCTTTTTGTAAACAACATTTCCGATACAGCATCAATTTTGCGTGCCGCAAAATATTGAAACAATAAATTGAATGCCATTACCAATTGAACGCCCATACCCACAGCCGCAACCGTGCGTGTGCCTTTCAATCCTTTGGTACATAATATTCCAACAATGGTAAGTATTGGAACGACTACAAATAAACTTAATATATCCATATTTTAATAATTTAAAGTTGAAAATTATTACATAGCGATTAATAATGCTATCAAATAAATAATAATGCTTAAAACCGTAAGACCTGCAAAAAATAGACTACACCATTTTATAATTCTCACATCTTTTTCAAGTGAAAAATTTTTATTTAATTGTAATATTTGCGCTATTTCCGACAATGATAAATTAATTACCATTTCTTTATACTCATTTTTTAACTCATACAAATAAGTTGTTGAATTTTCATAAGTTACTGTAACTAAAAATTTATCATCAATAACCTCTTTATTATTACTTCGTCTATCAAATAATAAAGTTTTATTCGTATTATCACTAATTGCAAATAATTTTCTTGATATTTCAAGTGTTAGATTTTTTTCCATAATAATATGCTATAATTATTTCGTAACAAAATAAATGAAAACTAAGGCAAACGTTAACGCTCCCATAAGGAAGATTAAACCATATTTCTGAATTTGACCCGATTGTAAGCCTTTGATTGAGTTCGACACATAATTGGTAACGGTTGCAAAACTGTCCATTGTGGCATCAACCACGTGGCGGTCGAACCACGCAATAAAGCGGGCAACAATGTTGAACAGGATTTTTTTGGTTACAAACAAATATATTTCGTCAATGTAAAATTTATGGTAAATGGTGGTGTACACCCATTTAAGCGATTTTGTAACTTTGGTAGGAATTGGACTTTCTTTGTAATACAACAAGTAGGCAATACCCATGCCGATAAATGCAATCAACGTTACCGGAATTGCCACATTCCAGTGGAAATGCGCTTCAAACGCGGCACCGTCGGAAGTTACAAATTCGTTGAATGGAATATAACCTGCGAAAATTGCAAAAAACGCCAATATCATAAGCGGAATTGTCATAGTTTTTGGCGATTCGTGCGGAGTGTGATGATATTTTGTATCTTTTCCGAAGAATACGCTGAAAAATAATCTTGACATATAGAAAGCCGTTAAACCCGCAACCACAACGGCAATAATAAATACCGGCGTATTGTTTTGCGAAGCGGCAACTAAAATTTCGTCTTTTGAGAAAAATCCTGAAAGTCCCGGAAAACCGCAAATTGCCAACCATGCAATAGCGAATGTGATAAACGTTATAGGCATATATTTGCGCAAACCGCCCATATCAAGCATACTATTACTGTGAACAGCGTGAATAATTGAACCCGCGCCCAAGAACAACAAGGCTTTGAACATAGCGTGCGTTGTCAAGTGGAACATCGACGCTGTGAAACCTAAGCCTTCTGTACCGCCATATTGCGAAACACCCAGCGCCAACATCATATACCCAATTTGCGACATGGTCGAAAATGCCAAGACTCGTTTTATATCGTACTGCGTACAGGCAATAATTGCCGCAAAAAGCGCGGAAATTGCACCGACCCACATAACGACCGTCAAGGCATCGGGAGCGGCAATTGCATACACAGGGAATAATCGGGCAACCAAGAATACACCGGCAACAACCATTGTAGCAGCGTGAATTAAGGCAGAAACAGGCGTTGGACCTTCCATTGCATCGGGTAACCATATATGAAGCGGGAACATTGCCGATTTTCCGGCACCACCCATAAATATTAAAATCAACGCCCAACTTACAACCGATAATCCCAAGAATGAAATCCCGCTCATAGTTGCGATTGCAGGCGATTCAAGAGTACCAATTGCAGAAGTTTGTGTCAATTCCACAAAATCGAACGTACCGGTGTACCACGAAAGCAATAAAATACCAATCAAAAAGCCCAAGTCGGCGAAACGGGTAACGATAAACGCTTTTTTCGATGCCGCCACCGCCGATGGTTTTTCGTAATAATAACCAATCAACAAGAATGACGAAACACCCACAAGTTCCCAGAAAATATACATTTGGAACAAGTTGGTAGCCACCACCAAACCTAACATTGAAAACGAGAACAACGAAAGGAATGAGAAAAATTTGTTAAAACCACGTTCGCCGTGCATATAACCGTTGCTATAAATGTGCACCATAAGCGAAACGGTTGTTACCACCAAAAGCATCATTACCGAAATTGGGTCGAGAATTACACCCAAATCAATGTGCAACGTGTCGGTAAATTTCAACCACGTAATGTTGAACGCTATAATTTTTTGATAAACGCCATCGACCATACCGTGCACAAAGAAATATTGATACGCAGTGTAGCACGAAAGCAAAAATGATGTGCCGATACTTGCCGTTCCAAGAACGCCTGCAAGTTTGTTTGGCATAGATTTATCGAGTAGCCCAATCGTTAAAAATGTAACTAAGGGCAGTAAAATAATCGCAAGTGTGTATGTAAAATCCATAATTCGTTATTTACCGGTTAATACTTCATTTCGTGTACATTTTCAACGTTAATTGTTTTGTAACGTCGATATACATTAATAATAATAGCAATTGCAACAGCGGCTTCGGCGGCGGCAATAGCAATAATAAATATTGCAAACATATATCCCTGCAATGCGTCCGGATATAAATATTTGTTAAACACGACAAAATTTATGCACACCGCATTCAAAATCAATTCCGATGCCATAAGGATTGTAATAAGATTTCGTCGTACCAAAAATCCGTACACCCCTATAAAAAACATAAGGGTTGTTACAATTAAAATGTGTTGTAATTCTATACCTTCTATCATAGTAATTATTATTTATTCTTTTTTGCAATCATAATAGCGGCAACCATTGCTGCCAAAAGTAAAATACTGATAACCTCAAACGGCAATACGTAACCGCCTTCGCCGTAGCTCAAAAATGCGCGACCGAATCCTTTCACGCTATCATCGTGTGCTACGGTTTCAGCAGCAAGTTGAAGTTTTGAAGCGAAATCGAATTGAAGAATGCTTGCGATACACAACGCCGCTCCTGCAATTGCCGCCAAGGCTGCCGGTACTGCTTTGCGAGGTTCTGCCAAATCAAATTTGTGTTCCATGTGGCTCGTTAAAAGTATCGAGAAAATAATCAAAACCACAATACCGCCTGCGTAAATCATTAATTGCACAGCGGCTAAGAAATTTACCTGCAACAAGAAATATAAACCTGCTGTGGCTATCAGCACAAACATTAAAGCGGTAGCGGCACGCAAAATTTTCCGGCTTGTAACGGTAAGCACCGAACAAACAAGAATAACTGCGGCTAAAATGTAAAACATTATTACGTTCATAGTGTTATTTTTTAATTTGCTATTGTAGAATTAGGTTTATTTAAAATGCGGTTTAAATCAGAACGGTTGTACACCGAATTTTCAAATTCTTGACCGAATGCCAACGATTTCGATGGACAGGTTTTTACACACAATCCGCAAAACGTGCACATTCCCATACGGTAAATATGTTTGTCGAGCGCTTTTTTCTTTTTCTCGTCCACCACGATTGTTTTTGAAATAACTTCAATCGAACCGTTGGGGCAGTTCATTTCACAAATACCGCAACCGGTGCAGGTGTGTTGGTTTTGCTCGTTGTGTATCATATACACATTGCCTTTAAACCGGTCGAACATTTTCAATGTATCACGATTTTCGGGATATTGTTGTGTTACTATTGCGCCCGGACTGAAAAAATATTTCACGGTAACCGACATTCCCGTTAGCAGGGATTTCATACCGCCAAGCACGTCTTTTATATATTCAACTATTGCGTTCATACAGTTTTTTGTGTTAAAATTATAAGTGCCAGCCAAGTAGCACGCACGTTGCCATAAGAATTAAGTTTACTAAGTTGATTGGTAATAAATATTTCCACTCAAGTTTCAATAATTGGTCGATTCGCAAACGGGGGAATGTCCATTTAAACCACATCATTACGAGTATAAGTACAAAGGCTTTTAAGAAAAACCATACCACAGGAGGGCAATACGCCATAATGGTGTTAAATGTTTCTAATCCCGGAATTTGGAATGGTTGCCAACCGCCAAGGAATACCGTAGTTCCAATAGCCGCAATCACAAACATATTCATATATTCCGACAAATAGAACAGCGCAAATTTAATACCCGAATATTCGGTGTGGAAACCTGCCGTAAGCTCCGATTCAGCCTCAGCCAAGTCGAAAGGACCACGGTTTGTTTCGGCTGTGCCGGCTATCATAAATATAATAAATGCAATTATGGCAGGAATGTGTCCTTGAAAAATAAACCACAAATTGCTTTGAGCGGCTACCACTTCCGAAAATTGCATTGTGCCCGCCAATACTATAATTGTCATAAGCGACAAGCCTGCCGAAAGTTCGTAACTCACAATTTGCGCACCACTACGCATTGCGCCAATAAGCGAATATTTATTATTACTCGACCAGCCGGCAAGCAAAATACCCAACACGCCCAACGACGAAACTGCCGTAACGTACAATATACCTATGTCGAAATCTAACATTTGTAAACCTCTATCAAACGGAATTGCTCCAATCGAAAGGAAAGTTGCCGTGATTACAATATATGGCGCAAGGTTAAACAAAACCTTGTCGGATTTGTGAATGGGTATCAACTCTTTCATCAAAAGTTTCACAAAGTCGGCTATGGTTTGTACAATTCCATAAGGACCAACTCTATTAGGACCAACTCGGTTTTGAATAATAGCACACACTTTTCGTTCTAAATACACGGCAAACAAACCAAATATGGCAAAGAACAAAAGATAGGCAATACCTGCAATGGCAAACTCAATGGTGGTTGTCAATAAACCTTCGCCGAGCGACGAAACGAGCCCCTCGTGAATGCTATCTATTAATTTTGTAGAATGTAACATACTGTATTGTATTTTAACGGTCTATATCAGGAATTACTAAGTCGAGCGACCCCATAATTGCAATAAGGTCGGCAATTTTCTGACCACGTGTCATGTGGTCTAAGACTGAAAGGTTGGCAAAATTCGGCGAACGGAATTTAATCCGGTACGGATTTTTTTCGCCTTTACTTTCCACAAATACACCAAATTCGCCGCGGCTCGCCTCTACTCGTTGGTAGTATTGACCTTCGGGCAATTTAATGATTGGTTTCATTTTGGTTTGGAACTCGCCATCGGGAATATTGTCAATCAATTGTTCGATGATTGAAATTGATTGCCACAATTCGTCAATGCGGTTCAAATATCTTCCGTAAGAATCGCAGTCGGTACGAATAATTTCGTCGAATTTCACTTTATCGTAAGCGCTGTACGGCTCTAATTTACGCACGTCGCACGAAAATCCAGAACCTCGTCCCGACGGACCGGTAACGCCAAATGAAATTGCATCTTCTTTACTCAACATTCCCACGCCAATTGCACGGTTTTTGAATATCACATTGCCCGAAAGCAGTTTATCGTATTCCGGCAATTTCTTTTTCAAATGCACCAAACATTCTTTTACCCGTTTTTGGAAATTCGGGTGTATATCGTACATCAAACCACCCGGGCAGTTATAGCTTTGAATTAAACGTCCGCCGGTAGTTTCTTCAAAAATATCAAGAATATATTCCCTGTCGCGCAAACCGTAGAAAAACGTTGTGAGTGCGCCCAAGTCCATGCCAAACGCCGCCCACCACAGTAAATGCGAGCCAATACGCGAAAGTTCCGACATAATGGTGCGAATATATTTCACACGGTCGCTCACCTCCACGCCAAGCGCTTTTTCTACCAACAAACACACCGCCTCATTGTTTTGATGCGCCGAAAGGTAATCCAAACGGTCGGTAAGGTGTACAATTTGTGGGTAAGTATTGCGTTCGCACATTTTTTCAATACCACGATGTATGTAGCCGCAGTATGGTTTAAGGTCTTTTACAACCTCGCCTCGAAGATTTACCAACAAACGAAGCACCCCGTGTGTTGAAGGGTGCTGAGGACCCAAATTGAGGAAATAATCTTCTTCTTTATCTATATTTGCTATTTCTTCTGCCATATTTGTGGGTAAAAGTATAAATATTATTTTAACAAATCAATTATAAATTAAATTCTTACTGTATTTTCAATCCTGCGCCTAATTCTACTTTAAAACCACCGGGGATTTTAGTTGTTTCTTCTGCTTCAAGTATTAATGTAGCTCCTTGTTTCACTTCTACGCCGTTTTGAACGTTAATGCTGCCACAATTATTTGTAACAGTTTTATTGGTGGTTACGTTTTGAGTAACATATACAACAGAATTTGGACAAGCATCTATACCATTCAAAATAGTTGTTGTTGTTGTATGAGGGGCTAGCCAATTGCTTAAACGAGTCTTATCTGTTCCTCCTCCTATCCACGAAATATGGAATTTACCATAATTTCCAATATCTCCTGCCGGATTGTTACAATCCGGATTTGGACAACCACCATATCCTTGCAATTGTCCAATAATATGACCATTATTATTAAGTAAAGCTGAACCGGATGAAACAGTTTCTGTAACTGAAAAACCATTTGCAGTTCGAGACCAATTAATTTTCCAGTAGTTTGTATTGTTAAGGGGAGAAGTGAGACAATCTGAATTTGTTGGAGTAATAGTATATGTTGCTATTTTCTTTACATCTCCTTTGGGGTGATGAATACACACTCCACCCGTTCCGGGGTTTCCGGTTCTATCCCAACCTAAATAATAAGGGACAAAAGACGGCGTATAATTAATAAGAAGCTTAGGGTCTTCAGTCAATTTTAACAATGCAAAATCACTTGCAGAATTATTTGCTATTACTGTTGCTCCCGAAGTAGAAAATGCCAACGGTTCTGCCGGTGTAAAATAGTCGTAATTGCAATCACCGGAATTAGGAGGAAGTTCATAATTCCAATAAAATATACAGCTATCTAAATTAGGTTTTGTTTCTGCATTAAAGTTTCCTAAACAATGGTGTGCCGTTAAAAAATAAGGCTTAAAATCATTATTTGTATTGTTAATTAATGAACCTGTACAGGTTCTACACCCATACACTATCATTAACGCAACAGCACGTCTTTCTTTTCGCCAATTATTTCCTTCGGAACAATTTATATTAACCTGACAAGAACCGGATTGTTTAAATCCAAAGTAAGAACTCGGGTCGTTCCCGGGAACATTTCCGTATCCGTATTCATATCCGTATTCCGGCAAAATATACCTGTAACCGTGAACAATTCCCGATATGGAAATAATGCCAACTTCTTTTACATCATTTGGCACATAGTATTCCAAAGTAATTTGCCCGCCATATACCAAACCGGTAGCAAAACCTCGCATATCACTCCTACTACCTTTATTATTTTGCGAAGTAAAAGCCCCTATGCTATGCTTGCGGTTGTTACTGTAAATAAAAAACTTTGCACCTTCAGGCAACCAAAATGTATCGTACAGTAAATTAATAGATAAAGCATCGGGGCACACAATGGTAAGTTGGCACAGTTTATCGCCATTTTCTAAAGTATGCCAATAACCGGCATCGAGTAAATTTAAATTTACGGAATGAACAAAACCAAAGCGTGGCGGAAGTCCAAGTTCTTCTTCTTTTTTATCTTCTGCTTGCAGTTTAGCTATATCAATAGCAGGCATAACAATCTCCGTTTTTTGTTCTCTGCTAAAATTATGCTTAAAACCAATAGGAGCTTCCCGAGTGCTAATTTGGGCGTTTACTTGTGAGCAAAAGACAAATAAGCCCAAAAATATTTTTACATGTAAACTTGTAATTCTCATTTTATCCTCCTATTTTTTTATATTTCAAATAATTTTTGCTGTCATCATGATACAAATGTAGAGTTCTTGGATATGTATCTTTGACTGTAAAAAATAAAAAAGGTCTCTCTATAATTTGACGATACATATGACCATCGCCCCAGTCACCTGCTTCAGTTATAACACGAAGAGAAATGTGGAAGGTGTTTGTTTGATAATCAAATTCATAATTACCCACTATTATGTTAGTAGTTATTCGCCCTCCACAAGTACTATCCGTATAAAACTCTATCGTATAACACACCTCACAATCCTTAGGCTCAAGTTCTTTTAAGTAGCCGGTTTGTTCATCAACAATGCCTATCAATTTCCATTTAGTTCCTTGCAAGTTATTGATTTCTGTTGTATCTTCGGGGATATTCACTGGTGGTTGTGGTTTGGGGTCGTTGCAAGCGAGCACACAGCCTGCAATAATTCCCAATAATGCTGTAATTTTTAATATATTCGTTTTCATTGTAACTCCCTATTTTTTTATTACATACTTTAAATTTTCATACTCATACTTTAGCCTTGACCTTATAGTACACCCACCTTCTACTCCTTCTGGCCAATAGTTAATCTCTTCAATTAGTAATTTGCCGTCATATTTTCGTTCGAATAATGTACACCCACCATCCACACTGGTTTGTGTTAGATTCCCCCATATATCGTAAAAATGCTGATATGTAGTGGAAAGGTTTCCATTTTTATCGTAATACAAATCTTTTTCAGGAGATTTATTTGTTCCGTTATAAACCTTCTCTTCGTATTCAAGTAAATCCCCATTTATATTATAGTACTCTATTTTTATTTTTCTACCGCTATCATCATATACATGTTTGGTAGATTTATAACCATCAATTTCTTCGAGTATTAACCTGTTTTGGTTATCGTAGGTGTATTTGAGTTCAGTTACTATTCCGATAATAGCAGCATTATACATACACTTTCTGACCAAATTACCTCTTTTATCGTACTCATAAGTCGTTGAATAATCAAATGAATAATTGTCAGAACCATATTCTATAGAAAAAGTTTCTTCTTTTACAAGTAAGTCTCCCTCATAAGAGTAATTAGTGTACCTATTCAGATAGAAATTTTCGGCAGACTTATAAAATATTTTTTCTTTTGTTTTTTTATTCTTTGAATATTCGTATTCTATGTAGAAATGCAATTGCTTGTCTAAATAATACATTTCTTTAATCATATTTCCATACTTGTCGTATATATATTCGTATGAAGTATTATACTCCGTAGATGTAGAACGGGGATATATGAATTTTCTTACTAATTTATAGTCCTCTTTTTCTTCCTGCTTATCGCAACCGGTGCCAGTAAACAAAATAACTATAAATAAGCTAAAAAATATTTTTAACATATTCGCTCTCATAATTTTTTTCCTTATTTCGTCAAAATCATCTGTTTAGTTTCACTCGCAGCACCATCGGCAAGCAATACATAACTATAAACACCTGCCGAAAGTGCGCCTGCTTCTATTTCAATAGAAACATTTCCACGTTCTACAATAGCTATACATTGTACTTGTACGCCTTGCATATTGTACACGCATAATTGTACTTTTTGAATGTTTTGTGGCACATAGCATTTTACCGTTGTGCGTTCGTTAAATGGGTTTGGCGCATTTTGGTAGAGTCTTAAACCTTCTATTGCAGCATTATCAAAAAGATACATATTTTGTGTTGCTTCGCTTGTGCCTATTTCTGCTGATTTAAGTGAAGTTCCTGCAAGAGCTCTTTTTAGAATTTCTATTTCTCGTTGTTGGACTTCATTTGTTTTTTGTTGCTCTTGTATTTGTACTTGTTGGTCTTTCAATGCTTCTACAATTATAGGAATTAAACCTATGTAATTTACCGAATAGTAGCCTGTTGTAGAATCCATACTTACCAATTCGGGAAAAACTTCTTTTAATTCTTGGGCTAAATAGCCAAATTCGGTAATGTCTTCAATAATAGCTTGTTTATTTTCTGCTCTCAAAGCCATTGACAAAGAATCGGGTGCCTCAATAACAATTGCTGCTTTTTTGTACGATTTTCCTTGCAATTGATAGAGTTTATCTATTTCTTTTGTTAATGGTTTTATATCGCTTTTTAAGCGTTCATCAGATGTAATCCGAATAACAGAAGAATTATTAGAACCCAAAGCCCAAAGTTCTCCATTAATCCATACTTTACCACCGGTAAAATAACCTGCATATCGTTGGTTAACATCGCCGCCTGAAACAGATGAATAAATACCATATACTGCCGGATTGGCTTGAGTTGATTGTGCTGTTGCATGTACTCCATACGCCGCATTTGTTGTACTTTTATTTATACTAGTGGTATGTACGCCATATACATCGCCTCCGCTAGTCGTGTTGCCGGTACTAGTCGACATAATACCAAACGCTCTACCGCCACTCATATAGCCCGCATTGTTGTTGATAGTGTAGGACGAAAGTCCATATACACTGCCGGAAGTACCATTGTGTGTAGTTTCAGCGCGAACCCCATACATAGTGTTTGTTGCTGTATTTTTAACTATCATTCCATACGTCGTTTGATTGGTATTATTTGTATTATCGATATAAGCTCCAATCACAGGTTTGATTGCATTTGTTGCTGTATTTTGCAGGAATAATTTTGCATTAGTATTAGGTACTGTACCTATCGACATATTACCTGTCGTATTATTCACTTCCATTTGCGCAAAACCTATGCTTGCAACAAATAGTAAAGTTGTAAAAAAACTGATTTTTTTCATGATTTTAAGATTTTAAAGTGTTATTTTATTAAATCAACAATAAACTGCGGGTTACTATAATCCTTACGCAACGGGTGTCCCTCCCACTCTTCGTCCATAAGAATACGGCGCATATCGGGGTGATTGTTGAATGTAATTCCCAATAAATCATACACTTCACGCTCCTGCATTTCGGCTGTTCGCCAAATTTCGCTTACCGAATCCAAACGAGCATTTTCACGGTCGGCAGTTTTTGAAACTAAGGTAATTTTATGGCGCAAACCGGTTGATTCCAAGTGATATACAACGCCCAGTTCGGGATTGTAATCCACTCCTGTGAGGCTATATAAATAGTCGAACTGAGTGTCGGGCTGTTCTTTTAATTGTTTGCACACTGCAAATAGGCATTTTGCAGGAATTTCGGCAAGCACGTAATCTTGAGTGTCGGTGCAAACCGCATCGGCGCAGAGTTGCGCAATTCGTTGTTTTAATTCTTCGTTAGTCATACGCTCTCGGTTACATAAATTTTGTTTCGTGGTCGATTGGGTCTCTCATCGATTCTTTTTTGATTTTTTCGTGCAATTCCAACATTCCTTGGAAAAATGCTTCGGGACGCGGCGGACAGCCCGGAATATATACATCTACCGGAATTATTTGGTCGGCTCCGCGAATAACGCTGTATGAATTATAGTAAAACGGTCCGCCCGAAATTGCGCACGAACCCATTGCTACTACATATTTCGGCTCTGCCATTTGGTCGTACAATCGTTTTAAAACAGGCGCCATTTTTTGTGTAATTGTTCCGGCAATCACAATCACGTCTGCCTGACGAGGCGATGCTCGATATACTTCCATGCCAAATCGAGAAAAGTCGTGGCGCGGCGCACCAGCTGCCATCATTTCTATACCACAACAACTTGTGGCAAATGTGAGGGGCCACAGAGAATTTTTGCGTCCCCAATTTACTAAATCGTCTAATTTTGTAAGAACAAATCCGCCTTCGCCCGCTTTTGTGCGGTTAAGGTCTAATTTCAATTCTTCGAGTGAAGAATATTCTTTTTCTGCTACTCCCATTTTAATGCTTGTTTTTTCCACGCGTATAAAAGTCCTAAACCTAATATTATGCAGAATATTACTACTTCTGCAAAGGCTATCATTCCTAATCCGTCTTCCACCATTCCGCGCATTACTACTGCCCAAGGGAATAAAAATACTGCCTCCACGGCGAACACCAAGAATATAATGGCAAATAAATAATAGCCTACGTTGAACTGAATCCACGTTTTACCAATCGTAGGCACACCCGATTCGTAGGGTTCGGATTTTTGTTTGTTTTTTGTTTTATGCGGAACTATACTTGAAAATATGACGGCTAAACCTACTAAGGCAACGCCGAGTAAAAACATGAGAATTAAACCTTCGCTGTTCATCTTTTTGCGTTTTTGTGTAAAACTAATTTTGAGCGCAAAGGTAATTTTTTTTATTTAACGGCAAAGAAAAGAGCGGAAATATTTATAATAAAATGTTCGTTTATAGGTTTAGTTTTTTGTGGCAATTGAGAGGCTTGATACAGTGTTGTTTAAATACCCGAAAGGGATTATAAGTAATCAGTAAAATTTAATGATATGTTTTCTGGATTAACTTCGTTGAGCTCCGCTTCGCTCCGGTTGCTTCACTTCGTTCGCAATGACGCTCTTTCGAGGGTTAGCACAAATCAACAAAAGAGCGT
>WQTX01000051.1 GCA_009786075.1 Bacteroidota bacterium
AAAAACTTGGCAAAACACCTCAAAACAGAATCCGTTGGCAAAGAAGAACAAATTACACGCCAACTTTACAAAGACTATTCTGCGTTCAAAAGAGCCTTGTTTGACGATATATGCGAACATAACAAGGGGTTGCAACCCCTTGTTAGCCCCCTTGTCATGTTCAAAAAGACACAAAAACTACTCGACCGCCTGCTCTTTATTCTCTTTGCCGAAGATGGCGGACTATTGCCCCCAAACTCCATAATGGAAATTGTGAAACAATGGGAACAACTCAAAGAACTTGACGCATACACGCCACTTTACAACCGGCTGAAAATGTACTTCGGCTATATGAATACAGGGCGCAAAGGTGCGAAACACGATATTTTTGCTTACAACGGCGGTCTGTTTGCACCCGACGAAGTGTTGGACAGTATTGTGATTTCAGACGAGATTCTGCTTACGCACCTGAAAAAAGTGAGCAATTACGATTTTTCAAGCGAAGTAGATGTTAATATTTTGGGACATATTTTTGAAAATTCGTTGACTGAAATTGAGGAGGTAACGAATATCCTCACCCCCGGCCCCTCTCCAAAAGGAGAGGGGGGGAAGACCTCGAAACGGAAAAAAGACGGCGTTTTCTACACCCCGCGTTATATTACGGCTTATATTGTGGAAAACACAATCGGCAAACTCTGTGCCGACAAAAAAGCGGAACTCGAAATTGACGAACAGGAATATTTTACCGACAAAAAACGCCAAATCGCTACACGCAAAAAACTGAATGACAAACTCGAAACTTACCGCTCATGGCTGCTTTCGCTCACTATTTGCGACCCTGCTTGCGGTAGTGGTGCATTTCTCAACGCCGCACTCGACTTCCTGATGGCAGAGCATAAGTTGATTGACGAGATGACGGCAAAATTGATGGACAGCAGTATTGTTTTTCCAAATATCGAAAACGCCATTTTGGAAAATAACCTCTACGGTGTGGATATAAACGAGGAAAGTGTGGAGATTGCAAAATTGTCCCTTTGGTTACGTACTGCCAAGCCGAACAGGAAACTTAATGCGCTGAATGATAATATAAAGTGTGGGAATTCGCTTGTTTCGCCATCTACGACAAGGGTGCTTGCCCCCTTGTCTTCGCATACAACAACAAGGGAGCTTGCCCCCTTGTCTTCGCATACAACAACAAGGGAGCAAGCACCCTTGTCAGAAGGAATAGAAAAAGCCTTCGATTGGCACAAAGAGTTCCCGCAAGTGTTTAAAGAAAAAGAAAAGAAAGCGTTTCATATTACCACAGCCATACACGATAGTCGCACATCGCAACGAATGGTTGATTATAAAGTGCGTGAAATGCGTGCAAAATGTAACAGGGGAGTAAATCCTGTTGCATACGCAGACCCACAATTTATGACCGAAGAGGACGAAATTGTAATTACAAAAACGATTGCCGAAATTGTAAAAGAAGATAATCTTAACATCGTAGCGTATAATATTTGTGGCGACCATTTACATATTATACTCGTGTGCGAAGAGGAAGAATTAGATAAAATTGTAAGGAAGTTAAAATCAAAAACCGCAAGAGCGTGCAATATTGCACGGGGAGTAACAAACAAGGGTGCTCTGCCCCCTTGTATCCACGAGGAAACTTTGCCCCCTTGTTGTGGATACGACAAGGAAGCAAGTACAACAACAAGGGTGCTTGCCCCCTTGTCAACAACAAGGGTGCTTGCCCCCTTGTCAACAACAAGGGAGCAAGCACCTTCGTTAACAACAAGGGAGCAAGCACCTTCGTTAACAACAAGGGAGCAAGCACCCTTGTCTGGGAAAAAAGAACGAGGCGAGTACAGTGTGCCATTTTGGACGCAAAAATTCGGAAGCAAAGAAATAACCGACCGCGAGCAACTTTACAATACGATAGAATACATAGAAAACAATCGCATAAAACACGAATTGCCACCGTTCGACCTCTCCGCATATAACAAGGGGGCATGCCCCCTTGTCAGTAGCATCGAACACGCTTTCCGTACCGAATATAAAGGAGGGTTTGATGTGGTTATTGGTAATCCGCCGTATGGAGCGAGTTTTTCTGACAAAGACAAAGAATTCATTAAAAATAATTTCCGTTCATATAAATACAAATACGAAAGTTACATATATTTCATTGAGAAAGCATTATCATTGATAAAAAGTAATGGGTATCTTGAATTTATTACACCAGCCTTATGGTTGGAACTTGAAATGTCTTATCCAATTCGTTCTATCGTTTTGAATGAATATGACTTACAAACTCTTAGGATTTTTGGAGATAATGTTTTTGCTGATGCTGTCGTAAATACTTGTTCGTTTAGAATACAAGCCAAATCTAATGAAGAAAATTTAAACATAATTGTTCAAAATAGAGATTTTTTGGTTGAAAAATCAAAATATATAGATTCAAAAACTTTACAAATTCCTTATCGTGTATCTCCATTTGAAAAACAAATAATTGACAAAATTCAACAAAACTCTACTTCTTTATCAAAATATGGAGAAGTTGTACAAGGCATTACTCCATACGATAAATATAGAGGACAAAGCGAAGAAATAATAAAGTCAAAAGCGTATCATTTTGATTATAAATATGATAATGATTGTGGGCATTGGTTAGATGGCAAAGATATTACAAGATATTTTAAAAGTTGGAGTGGAAAATGGTTAAGATATGGCGAATGGTTGGCTGCTCCGCGTGAGAAACGATTTTTTGAAGGAAAGAGAATTTTATTTCGAGAAATTCCGGGCGAAGGTAAACGTATTCAATCTATGATTGTTGAAGATTTGGCGTATTATGGACATAGTATTACGCCATTTAAACCATTTGAAAAATTTGAAAACGATATTTATTTTTTCTTGGGAATAGTAAACTCAAAATTATTAAGTTGGTATGGTGGTTTATTGTTGCCAAATTTAGGAAAAGATATTTTTCCAAAAATGAATCCGCAGGATATTCTTCTTTTACCAATTTCATTACAAAAAGACGAAAGAATTTCAAGTAATGTTCGTAAAATAATTGGCGCACAAACCGAATTACAAACCAAACGCCAACGATTTTTAAAACGCTTGTCGGATAATTTCGCCGCTACCACTAACAAGGGGTTGCAACCCCTTGTCATAACCAAAGCCCTCGAAACTTTCGACGAATTGGATTTTGCACAATTCCTTTCAGAATTGAAAAAACAAAAAATCGCCCTTTCGCTCAAACAACAAGACGAGTGGGAAGAATATTTTTTGGATTATAAAACGGAATGTAATTCGCTTTCGGCTGAAATTTTGGCAACAGATAAGGAAATTGATGCGTTGGTTTATGGGTTGTATGGGTTGACGGAGGAGGAAATTAGAATAATTGAAAAATAAAAAATGATATGGAAATAGAGAATATTATTAGTGCTATCAGCATTGGATTGTCATTATTAGCAATCGCAGGAACAATTTTCGTGTATTGTAAACACGATAAAAAGTTAAAAAAGCAAGAAGAAAAATTAAATGCTTATCAGTTAAAAAAATTTGAGAATGAAGAAATAGAAAATAAAAAAGCGCAAATCCGAGGAAGTATAATAAGGGGAGAAAAGGATAGGAGAGACTTGCGAATTTGTAATGAAGGAAAATCTCCTGCCAAAAACATTTGTGTTGATTTTTTAGACAATTTTGTGGGACACAATAAATCAGACGTAAAAGTAACAATAAAGAATTATCCTTCTCCTTTTGAGTTGTTGAATGTAAACGACCATTTCGATATTATTATGTATCCACATGCTTATCGTTTTTCTATTGATGTTCTAAAAGTCAAATTAACTTGGGAAGATGATTTTAGTAATCAAAATGAGTATATTCAGCATTTTAATTTAATTTAAAAAACTAATATGACTATTTCAAATTGGATTGCAATAATTTCTGTGTCAGCAGTTATTTTAGGTTGGTTTATCAATAGTTATCTTGCAAGGAGAAATAACACAGTAAACACACGCATTAAATACAGAGTTGAAACTTTAAAAAAAGTTTTAGGCATTTATCTGTTCATACAAAAAAATAGCGTACCATTGAAAAAATCGGAATTTATACCAATGTTGGAAATGGCAAGGGGAGATTTGCAGTTATTTGGTAAAAAAAAGGAAGTCTTTTTAATGGAAAAATTTATCAAATCTATTGAACGAAATGATGTGTCGGAAACGAATAAATATTTGTATAAATTAGTAGAATTGAGTTTCAATAATTTGCGTAAGGAATTACGCTTGAAAAATATTAAAATTAACATATAAATCATTATGTCCACAAAAACAAACAACTACGGTATAGTTTACGTCCTAACCANCCCCGCCATGTCCGACATGGTAAAAATCGGCATGACCAATCGTGATACGGTCGATGCACGAATGAAAGAACTCTTTAATACAAGTGTTCCACTTCCGTTCGAGTGTGAATACGCCTGCAAAGTTGCAGATTGCGAAAAAGTAGAAAAAGCATTGCATATTGCTTTTCAACCGTATAGAATACACGCACAGCGAGAGTTTTTCAAAATCAATCCCGAACAGGCAATTGCAATTCTCAAACTATTGGATAAAAGCAGTGATATAACAAAAGAAATTGTAAAAGAAATCAACAACGACCTGACAGATATTGATAAAGTTGCCAGCGAGAATTTTAAACGAAAAATGCGACCGCCTCTGAATTTTCGAGATATGAATATTCCCGTCGGCGCAAAATTGTCTTTTGTAAAAGATGAAAATTCTGTTGAAGTTGAGGTTTGCGATGATAGAAAAATACTGTACAAAGGTTTAGAAAAGTCTTTGACCGCTGTTACCAAAGAACTGTTAGGATTGGATTATGCTGTTCAGCCCACTCGTTATTGGGCATATAACGGGAAAAATTTAAGTGATATTTATAATGAAACGTATTCGGCAATTGAATAAAAAACAAACATTATGCCCGAACAACAAAACATAGAACAAAACGGATTGCCCGAAAGAAACAATCAGTTTATCATTTTCAAAACCGAAGACGATAAAATTTCTATTGATGTGCGTTTTGAAAGTGAAACAGCGTGGCTTACGCAGGCGCATTTGGCAGAATTGTTTCAAACTTCTCGCCCAAATATAACAATGCACATAAAAAATATTTTGGAAGAAGGTGAGTTACAGGAAGTTTCAGTATGTAAGGATTTCTTACATACTGCCGCAGACGGAAAAAACTACAACACAAAGTACTATAATCTTGATATGATAATTTCGCTTGGTTATAGAATTAATTCCAAAACAGCCACAAAATTTCGTCAGTGGGCTACTTTGCGACTGAAAGAATACATTGTTAAGGGTTTTACAATGGACGATGAGCGACTTAAAAATCTCGGTGGTGGTGGTTATTGGCGAGAGTTGCTCGACAGAATTAGAGATATTCGCAGCAGTGAAAAACTGATTTACAGGCAAGTACTTGATTTATACGCATTGAGTATTGACTACGACCCGAAAGCAGAAGAAACACTTTTGTTTTTCAAAATCGTACAAAACAAACTGCATTATGCAGCACACGGCAATACAGCTCCCGAAGTGATTTATAACCGAGCCGATGCAGAAAAAGAGTTTATGGGACTTACCAACTTCAAAGGCGAGCAAGTAACAAAAAAAGATACTGAAATTGCGAAAAACTACTTGAATGAAAAAGAATTAAAAGTTCTGAACAATATCGTTTCGGGTTATTTTGATTTTGCAGAAGCAAGAGCCATTGAACAACAAACAATGACAATGCAGGATTATATCCGTCAATTAGATGCAATTATGTCGGCAGACGGTCGTAAATTACTCAACAATGCAGGCACAATTTCGCACAGTCAGGCAATAGAAAAAGCACATACGGAATACAAAAAATATGTTCAAAAAACCTTATCGCCCATAGAACAGGAATACTTGAATACTATAAAAATGCTCTCCGATAAGGGGAAAAAGAGAAAATGATACTGTAAAAGCAGAAAATGATACTGTAAATGATACTGTATTCAATTTAATAAAAGAAAATCCAAATATTACAGCCGAAGAAATAAGGGTAAAACTAAATATTGGAATTGCGACAGTAAAGCGAAAAATAAAAATACTGAAAGAAAAAGGGATTATCTCACGACTTGGCTCTGACAAAACAGGAAGTTGGAAAATCGACAGATAATGTTTTTATTTTTTTGGTAAAAATGTCATTTGGCTAGTATTTTTTTATAATAATATCATTTTTTGAGTAGTATTTTTGCAAAAAAAGTTGTATGTTTGCCCCGTATTTTTACGGAATAAAGGTATATATGAGTTATTTTAATAGAAAAATTGACCACGCTTTACAACAATGGAGTAATGAAAAACACCGCAAACCATTAATGCTTCGTGGTGCTCGGCAAGTGGGCAAAACTACGGCTATTCGTAATTTGAGTAAAAAATTCCATAGTTTTGTAGAGATAAATTTTGAAAATAAAGAACATGCAGCAGCAAAAGTGGTTTTTGCACAACATTCAAACCCGCACATAATTTGTAATGAACTTTCGGCTGTTTTTGGAAAATCGATTGTGGCAGGTAAAACATTGTTGTTTCTCGATGAGGTTCAAAATTGCACCGAAGCAATTGCTGCGTTACGTTATTTTTATGAGCAAATGCCTGAACTTCATGTTATTGCAGCCGGTTCTTTGCTCGAATTTGCTCTCGAAGAAATTCCTTCGTTTGGCGTTGGCAGGATTGATTCAATGTTTATGTATCCTTTTTCGTTCAGTGAATTTTTGTGTGCTGCAGGTTACGAAATGTGGGCAAAACTGATTGACGAGGCAACACCCCAAAAGCCTGTTTCAGATGCAGTTCACGGAAAAATCATTGAGCAACTGAAAAACTTTTTGATTATCGGCGGAATGCCCGAAGTGGTTGTAGAATTTGTCAGAACACACGATTTTTTGCGTTGCCAAAAGATTTTAAACAGTTTGCTTGTGTCGTTTCGCAACGATTTTGCAAAGTACAAAAAACGCATTCCGGCAGCAAGAATCAACGAAGTTTTCAGTTCTGTTGCACAACAGGTGGAAGGGAAATTTGTTTACGAACACGTTTCTCAAAACCTTAATAACGAACAGATTAAAAAATCATTGGAATTGTTGCTAATGGCAGGTTTGTGTTATCAAGTTACGCATACTTCGGCTAACGGAATACCACTCGGAGCAGAGATAAATCCAAAATATCGCCGTATAATTCCCTTTGATACAGGAATTTATCAGCAAATTCTAAATTTAGATATTTCGGGCATTTTGCTTTCAAACGATTTTGATACAATCAACAAAGGTGCAGTTGCCGAAATATTTGCAGGTTGTGAATTGAAAAAAAACACTTCGTACTATTCCGACAATGAACTGTATTGTTGGGTACGAGAGAAAAAAAATGCCAATGCACAGATAGATTTTGTTGTTCAATGCGGCGAAAACGTAGTACCTGTTGAAGTAAAATCGGGCAAACAAGGGAAAATGCAAAGTATGTGGGTATTTTTGGAAGAAAAAAAATCAAATTACGGCATTCGCACTTCGCTTGAAAACTTTGGACAATACGATAAAATCGAAGTTTTCCCGTTGTACGCAATAGGAAAATTAGTCGCGAATAAATCTGCTCATAACCTATAAATAATTCAATTACAAAATCTCAAAAATTAAATGTTGTATATTTGCAAATCTTAATTTTATGTCTTAACATAATTATATATGCCAAAAAACTTTACCGCCTACCAACAATTAGATGCCATGGACTGCGGTCCCACGTGCCTGCGCATGATAGCCAAGCACTATGGACGCACGTATAGCTTGCAAACTTTGCGGGAAAAGAGTTTTATTACTCGCGAGGGAGTTTCATTGCTTGGTTTGAGCGATGCTGCCGAAGCTATTGGTTTTCGTACAATGGGGCTGAAAATTACTTTTGAGCAATTGGTAAACGATGCTCCGCTTCCCTGTATATTGCATTGGAATCAAAATCATTTTGTGGTGTTGTACGACATTGTAGAGACGCGGCGCGCCACGTCTCTTCATATAGCCGACCCTGCCGGAAGCACAAACATTTTTACCGAAGAAGAATTTAAAAAATGTTGGATTAGTAGCACCAGCAATGGCGAAGCGGTTGGCTCGGCGTTGTTGCTTGAACCTACGCCTGCGTTTTACGAAAACGACGACGAAAAGGAAAAAACGCCGCGTAATATCAGTTTTTTCTTGCGCTATTTGTTTCCCTACAAAAAACAAATGCTGCAAGTACTGTTGGGCATGATGGTTGGAATGATTTTGCAGCTTATTTTGCCGTTTCTTACCCAAAGTATGGTGGACATTGGTATTGGCACGGGCAATATCAATTTTATTTGGTTGGTGCTGATTGCGCAATTAATTGTTTTTGCAACGCAACTGTCGGTTGATTTTATTCGCAGTTGGATTATGCTGCACGTTACCACAAGGATTAATATTTCGTTGATTTCCGATTATTTGGTAAAATTGATGAAGTTGCCAATGAATTTTTTCGATAGCAAAAACGTGGGCGATATTATGCAACGCATTGGCGACCACAATCGCATTGAAGCGTTTCTCACCGGTTCATCGCTCAATACGCTGTTTTCGTTGGTCAATTTTGTGATTTTCTCTTTTGTGTTAGCATATTTTAGCTTAAAAATATTAGCGATTTTTCTTGTGGGCAATGCCTTGTATGTGGCGTGGGTATTGTTTTTTATGAAATACCGCCGGAAATTAGACCACAAACGATTTGCGCAAGCAGCGAGCGAACAAAGCAATCTGTTTCAACTCATTACCGGTATGCAGGAAATAAAACTCAACAACTGCGAAAAACAAAAACGCTGGCAGTGGGAACGCATACAGGTTAAGTTGTTTAAAATTAGCATAAAAGGTTTGGCAATAGGGCAATACCAACAAGTTGGCTCGGTATTTTTCAGTCAAACCACAAGTATATTTGTTAGTTTTATTGCAGCGCAGGCGGTGGTTTCGGGCAATATTACTTTGGGTATGATGATGTCTATCAGTTACATTATTGGGCAACTTTCTGCGCCAATCAGTCAGTTTATCGACTTTGCGCAGAATTTTCAAGATGCCCGCATTAGTTTGGAACGCCTGAACGAAATACACCAAAAAGAAGACGAAGAACAACTTGCAAGCCTGCAACTTTCGGAATTGCCCGAAAATAAAACATTGCACATTCGTAACCTTTCATTTTCCTACGACGGCGCCGACCGTGATTATGTGCTCACAGACATAAATTTACAAATTCCGCAAAACAAAATAACCGCAATTGTGGGCGAAAGCGGTAGCGGAAAAACTACGCTTGTAAAATTGTTGCTCGGTTTTTACCAGCCTAACAAAGGCGAGATATTGGTAGGTGAATCGGCTTTGAAAAACATCAATTCGCACTTGTGGCGGCAAAAAACGGCTGCGGTAATGCAAGACGGATTTATTTTTTCGGACTCAATTGCCAACAATATAGCCGTAGGCGTGGAAACAATAAACAAACAGCAACTGTTAAAAGCCGTAAAAACCGCCAACATACAAGAATTTATCGATAATTTGCCTTTGGGCTACAACACCAAAATCGGTATGGAAGGCAACGGCATCAGTCAAGGGCAACGGCAGCGAATATTAATTGCCCGTGCGGTATATAAAAATCCCGATTTCCTGTTTTTCGACGAAGCAACCAACGCGCTCGATGCCAAAAATGAGCGGGTAATTATGGAAAATTTGCAGGAATTTTACAAAGGGAAAACGGTTGTAGTAGTGGCGCACCGCCTCAGCACCGTGCAAAATGCCGACAATATTGTGGTGCTTGAAAAAGGACGGATTGCCGAACAGGGCACGCACAGAGAATTGACAGATAAACGGGGTATTTATTATAATTTGGTAAAAAATCAGTTGGAGTTGGGGAGTTGAACCCCTAAATCCCCTAAAGGGGACTTGGAGCAGTGCAAACCACGAAAAATTATACAAAAATGACAGAATACAATAACAATGCCGAGCTGCAAAGCCCCCTTGAGGGGGTTGGGGGTACTGCCGAGCAACAGCAAAGTCCCCCTGAGGGGGGTGAGGGGGCTTTTAGCGCAGAATACCAAGAAATACTTGGAATCATTCCACCGTGGATTTTGCGTTGGGGCATTACCATGCTGTTTGCTATTATTGCGGTGTTGCTTGCAGGCAGTTGGTTTTTTAAATACCCCGACACCATTCAGGCAACAATGATTTTGACAAGCGAAACGCCGCCGGCACATATAATTGCAAAAACAAACGGCAGAATTAAAGAGTTGTATGTAAAAAACAATCAGCAAGTTAGCGCGGGCGAATATTTGGCGGTATTGGAAAATCCTGCCTCAACCAATGATATGTTGCAGTTGAAACGCAATCTTGAAACATATATTCAAGCCGCAGATTTTTCTGCGATTTTTCCACAAAGCGGATTGCAATTGGGAGCGGTGCAGAATGTTTATACGGAATTTATACGCTCTGTAAACACCGAACAACAACGTGCCGGCAACAAAAATCAGTTGGAATTACGCATACTTGCAAGCCAATTGCTCAATGAAATTAACACGTGGGAACTGAATTTTGCGTTGAAAAGCCCCATTGACGGCACGGTTACATTTGTTGGTTATTGGAGTGAAAATCAGAATGTTGTAGTTGGCGAAACCGTTTTTAGCGTTGTTTGCGTACAAGAAAATAATTTGATAGGCAAAGCGCAATTACCAATAATGCGTTCGGGCAAAGTAAAAATGGGGCAAACGGTTAATATTCGTTTTTTGAATTACCCCGATAACGAATTTGGTATGGTAAAAGGCGAAGTAAGCACTATTTCGTTAGTTCCGGTAAACGATTATTATAGCGCCGAAATTTCTTTGCCGAACGGATTGCTAACGACATACAACAAAACTCTGCCGGTTTCGCAAGGAATGACGGCGAATATTGAAATTATTACCGAAGATATGCGTTTGATTGAGCGATTTATTTTGCCTTTGAAACGGTTGTGGAAGGAGAGGGTGTAAGAAATGAAAAAGATTTATGGGAAGTGATTTGCCGAATTATTTATTAACATACTGATAAATAATTGCGATTTATTTATCAGTATATTGATAAATAACAATTAAATATTTATTAATATATTGATAAATAATTTTTGATTATTTGTTAATATATTGATAAATAATTTATATCTTTGTCGAGAAATCAAAATTCAAGTTATTATGGACAAGGAAATTATCAAACGAATTATCGTTGAAAAACAAAAGGAAATACTTGATGTTGAGATAATTAAACGCGACATTACACTTGAGCCAAGTGCAAATTATGTCTTTATAGGATTGCGGCGTGCCGGAAAATCGTATCTGATGTTTCAGCATATTCAACATTTATTGCAAACTAAGCAAGCGAGCAGAGAAGATATTTTGTACATTAACTTTGAAGATGAACGGATTTCGTCGATAAAAGCCGAAAATTTGGGCGTATTGCTCAATGCTTACGGCGAAATGTATGGTTCGACCTCGCTCACCAACCATGACAAAAAACCAATTTTGTTTTTAGACGAAATTCAAAACATTGTTGGCTGGGAAAAATTCGCTCGCCGCGTGGCAGACGCAAAATATAGAGTTTTTATAACCGGCAGTAATGCAAAAATGCTCAGCAAAGAAATATACACCACACTCGGCGGACGATTTATTGCAAAAGAAATTTACCCTTTTTCTTTCCTCGAATATTTGGATTTTCATGGCGTGGCGTTAGAAAAAAATTGGGAATATGGCGATTTGCCAAACAAAGTGTTCAAACTTTTTGAAAATTATTTTTATTACGGTGGCTTTGCCGAAGCGTTCACAATGAATGACAAACGGAGTTGGCTCAATTCACTATATCAAAAAATACTGCTCGGCGACATTATTTTGCGCAACGATATTCGCAACGAAAACGCCATTCGAGTGTTGGCTAAAAAGCTGGCAGAGAGCGTAATGCAACCATCGTCGCTATCGAGAATAAACAATGTGGTAAATTCTTCGGGAACAACTGTTGCTCGCAATACTATGGTCGATTATCTGAATTTTCTCGCCAATGCGTATTTAATTTTCGGTATTTCCAATTATTCCGACAAATTGAGCGAAAAAGAAACTTTCAAAAAGCGGTATTTTTCCGACAACGGACTGTTGAATAATTTTTTGATTGACCCCGAAACAAAATTGCTCGAAAACCTTGTAGCAATAGAGTTGAAGAAAAAATACGGTGAAGAATTATTTTACTACAACAAAAATGTGGAGGTTGATTTTTTTGTTCCAAAGGAAAAATTAGCCGTACAAGCCTCGTATAGCATTACCGACGATACCACTCGCCAGCGAGAAGTAACAGCACTTGTAAAACTCGCAAAAGTTGCCGATTTGAATAAACTTGAAATTGTTACTTACAATGAAGAACATTTGATTGAGGAAGAAGGAGTAACTATTCGAGTGATGCCGGTTTGGAAATGGCTTTTACGGTAGATTTTTTTCTTATGCCATGAATTACATTTCCTAAACGCGGGCGACAGTGCAAACATTGAAGATGAACAAAAACAAGAATATACCATATTATTTAGTAGCAGTCGGACTTTTCGTTCTACTAAAAATTGGTTTTTCATTTGCGGACAACTATGATTTGGCATTTCTTCTCAAACCAACAGATAAACTCGTGGGACTTGTGTTTGGTTCGCAATCTGTTTTTCTTGCCGACCACGAATTTTTCCACGAAAAAATAAATATCGTAATTGAAAAATCCTGTTCGGGGTTTAATTTTCTGATTTTGAGTTTCGTACTTTTTGTTTATTTGGGACTAAAATATTTTGATAAGCACTTACATAAAATTTTGACTATTCCAACGGCTTTACTTTGTGCATATTTATTCACAGTGTTTGTAAACGCATCTCGGATTATAGCCTCTATTGTTGTGCGAAATCAAACTATCGGAATTTTTCCCGAAAAACAACCGTTGATACACGAAATAGTTGGAATTACAACTAATTTTTCGTTTCTTGTGCTTGCTTATTATTTGACCGAAAAATTTTTAAAACATAGAAAACATGCGAAACTTGCTTAATCCAAAATGGCTTTTTATAATCAACACACTACCAATCGTGGTGCTGTTTTTTCTTTTTTTTGAGCAATTCAGTATCATCAAAACGCTATTGAATGAAGAAAGTATTCAACTTTGGAAAAATTTTGGTTTGACCTTGGGAATTTTGGGATTGCTGAATTTTGGTTATGCCGCTTATTTGACGGTAAACAAACAAAATGTTTCCGTATTGTATGGCATTATTGCTCTGTTTTGCTACATTTCGTTTATTTATGTGTTTGGTTTTTATGTAGATAAAATTATTCCGTTTTCTATTCCTCAATGGATGATTTCGGGCAATTTATTTATCTATGTAGCCACATTTTTAATGCCCACATTAGCCTATTCGCTTTTTGCATTGGTGGCTCATTTTACTACCGAAGCGAAAGAACATAAAGCGTGGTTGAATTTTGCAATTGCCATTGCAATACCTGTTTTGGGGTATGTGCTTTCGCAAATCGGCTCTTCTTTGTGGCGCATATTTTACGGAACTTTCGGCAATCACGCAATGATATTACTTGTTATCACAGCTACTTTGGTATTTCTCTTTTTCTTAATTCGAGGAATTTTTATTCTTGCCACCAAAAAGGCGGAAGTTTGGAAAAAATATCAGTTGCTTTGGAAAATCCCTGTTACAATAATTCTCCCATTGATAGGATTATTGGTAAATAACGGGCGTTTGGCTGATAATTTTAGCGTAGGCAATTCGGGCGTTTTCGGCGATTTCAATAGTTATTGGTTTTATATTTTGGCACTTGTCAACGGAATTTTGCTTTGCTTGCCCAATCTTGAAAATAAAATTTACAGACTGTTTTTGTTTGCCGGTCGAAGTGTAACATTTGCTTTCACACTTTATTTATTTTTGGTGTTTTTGCCATTTTTACCGTTGTCGGTTATTGCCATAATTGCCATTGGCACAGGATTTTTGATGCTTACGCCTTTGCTGCTTTTTGTAATTCACATACACGAACTTTCAAAAGATTTTTCGTTTTTAAAATCCTATTTTTCCAAAAAAATTAGTATCGGAATTTTTTCATTGGGATTTTTGGTAATTCCTGTGTGTCTTACGGCTAATTATTTGAATGACAGACGTGTTTTAAACAAAACCCTTGAATATTTATACACACCCGATTATTCAAAACAATACACTATTGATAAAAATTCGCTTCAAAAAACGCTCAATGTTATACGAAATCATAAAGATAACAACCGAGGCGGTATTTTCGGGGGTCAGCAACCGTATTTATCGACATATTTTAATTGGTTGGTTTTAGATAATCTTACGCTTTCCGACACTAAAATCAATTATATTGAGCGAGTATTTTTCGGCGAAACTTCGTTTGAGTTGTGGAATAATGATAATATCCGAAATGAAAATGTGAAAATTACAAATATTTCAACTTCAAGCGTTTACGACAAAGAACAAAAAGTGTGGAAAAGTTGGGTTGATTTGGAAATAACAAATAATCGTAAAGACAGTTGGTTTGCCGAATACGCCACCACGATTGATTTGCCCGAAGGCTGTTGGATTAGCGATTATTATTTGTATGTAGGCGATAAAAAAGAGTACGGAATGTTGGCTGAAAAACGGTCGGCAATGTGGGTGTTTTCAAATATTAGAAATGAAAATCGAGACCCGGGAATTTTGTATTATCTCACAGGAAATAAAGTTGCTTTCAGAGTTTTTCCGTTTGCCGAAAAAGAAGTGCGCAAAACAGGTATTGAATTTTTGCACAAAGAGCCTATAACACTGCGAATTGACGGCAATACGGTTGCGTTGGGAAATGAAAAAGAAACTATTTACGAAAATGTAGAAACCGAAAATGTAGCGTTTGTGTCGTCCAAACATAAACAAAAAATGAAATGGACTTTTCGCAAACCGACTTTTCATTTTTTGGTTGATGTTTCCAGAGGAAAAGACACCCTTACAGCCGATTTTACAAAACGAATAGAACAAATTGTAGAAGAACATAAATGGGAGGCAGAAGATGCTAAAATTAGTTTTGTGAACAGTTACGTGAATACATTTCCATTGAATAACGATTGGAAACGAAATTATCAATCACAAACATTTGAAGGCGGTTTTTTCTTGGAGCGAGCCATACAAACTGCGCTGTTTAATGCTTATAAAAACAAGATTTATTCCGTTATTGTGGTTGTTACCGACAGCATTCAAAATGCAGTTTTGGACAAAGATTTTTCCGACTTTGATTTTGCTTTTCCCGAAAGTATTTTGTTTTTCAATCTTGACAATAATGGAAATCTACGCACACATTACTTGACCGATAAGCCCAAAAAAGAAAAGAATAGTTTTGTTAAGATTGTAAATTTTGCTGATTTGATAGCTTATAATTATTCTCCCGACACGCTGATTTATTCTTTTGAACAACCTGTTTTGGAGTATAAACTCTCGGATAGTACAGTTGTTTATTTAGATGGCGGTTTTCCTATTGCGCATAGTATCATTTTAAAGAAAGATATTTTTGAGATTGATAAAACAGAAATCCAAGAGAAAAATTGGCAATCGGGTTTGACAATGCAGGCACAATGGCGTTCACAAATTTTGCACCCCGAAATTTCGGGCAGAGAATGGCTGAATTTGGTAAAAAACAGTTTCATTTCAAAAATAATGATGCCTGTAACTTCGTATTTGGTTGTTGAAAATGAGGCACAGAAAGCCGCTTTGAAAAAGAAACAAGAGCAAGTTTTATCAAGCAACAAATCATTAGACTTAGACGAAAATTCTCAGCGAATGAGTGAACCAAGTTTATGGATTTTGGCAGGATTATTTGGGCTTGCATTATTGTACAAACGAAAAAGAAAAAAACTAAATTCCTAAAGTCCTTCGGGATACCTCGTTCCCTAAAACTTTGTCCCCTCGTTTCCCAAAAAATAATTAATAATTAATAACTCATAATTTATAATTATTCTATCTTTGCGCATTAAAATTAAAAAATCATGAACCTACTACAATCCGTACTCCAAATGTTTATTGGAGGAAACAAATCGGAACGCGACATAAAAAACGTACGTCCCATACTCGATGCAATTAAATCATTTGAGCAAATTTACGAAGCAAAATCTTTAGACGAACTGCGAGCCGTGTCGCAGGCATTGCGTGCCGAAATTCAAGCGGTTATTAATCCGTTTCAGCAGAAAATTGATGCAACTACACAGGAACTTACCGATAATCAAACTCTTTCGTTTGCCAAACGTGAAGAAATGTACGACAGCATCGATGCGTTGAAAAAAGATATTGATGCGGCGATTGCCAAAAAATTAGACGAAATTTTACCGCAGGCATTTGCGCTGGTAAAAGAAACTGCCCGCCGGTTTACCGACAATGAAACATTCGAAGTTACAGCTACGGACAAAGACCGGGAATTGGCTACAACAAAAGATTTCGTAACAATTGAAGGCAACAAAGCCATTTGGAAAAATTCATGGCGAGCCGGCGGAAACATGATAACATGGGCTATGGTTCACTACGATGTGCAGCTGATTGGAGGTACTATTTTGCATCAGGGCAAAATTGCCGAAATGGCTACCGGTGAGGGTAAAACGCTTGTAGCAACACTGCCGGTGTTCTTAAATGCACTTGCAGGTATGGGCGTTCACGTGGTTACGGTGAATGATTACCTTGCCCGCCGCGACTCGGAGTGGATGGGTCCACTGTACGAATTTCATGGTTTGAGCGTTGATTGTATTGACCGCCACGAACCGCATTCCGATGCTCGCCGCAAAGCCTACAACGCTGATATTACTTTTGGTACGAATAACGAATTTGGTTTCGACTATTTGCGCGATAATATGTCGGGAACGCCCGACGAATTGGTGCAACGACCACATAATTTTGCCATTGTCGATGAGGTTGACTCGGTGTTGATTGACGATGCCCGTACGCCGTTGATTATTTCGGGTCCGATTTCTAAAAAATCGAATAGCGATGAGCTGTTTATGGAATATCGTCCGAAAATCGAAAAAATTTACAATGCTCAAAAAACATTGGTAACACGATTGCTTGTTGATGCCAAAAATCAAATCAATTCCGACGATAAAAAAATAGCCGAAGAAGGTGCAAAATTCATGTTGCGTGCTCACAAAGCCCTGCCAAAAACAAAAGCTCTTATAAAACTTTTGAGCGAACAAGGCATGAAAACCTTGCTTACAAAAACCGAGAATTTTTACATGGCAGAAAACAACAAGCACATGCACTTGGTTACCGATGATTTGTTTTTTGTGATTGACGAAAAAAATAATTCTATTGAATTGACCGAAAAAGGTATCGACTTTTTGTCGAGCGATTTGGAAGACAAAACCTTTTTTATACTTCCCGACATTGGTTCCGAAGTTGCCGAAATTGAAAAATCGGGACTTTCCGACAGCGAAAAAATTGCTCGTAAAGATGCTATGATTTTGGATTATTCTATAAAATCCGACCGTGTACACGCCATTCAACAATTGTTGAAAGCCTACGCCCTGTTTGAACTCGATGTGGAATATGTGGTAATGGACAACAAAGTGAAAATTGTGGACGAACAAACCGGTCGTATTATGGAAGGCAGACGCTATTCCGACGGTTTGCATCAGGCAATTGAGGCAAAAGAACGGGTAAAAGTTGAAGCCGCTACGCAAACGCACGCCACCATTACGCTGCAAAATTATTTCCGTATGTATAAAAAACTTGCGGGTATGACCGGTACAGCCGAAACCGAGGCAAAAGAGTTTTGGGATATTTACAAATTGGAAGTAGTGGTTGCACCTACAAACAGAGCAATTATTCGCGACGATAAAGAAGATTTGGTTTACAAAACCCGCCGTGAAAAATACAATGCTGTGATTGAACACGTACAGGAATTGGTACAAGCCGGTCGTCCGGTGTTGGTGGGTACTACTTCGGTGGAAATTTCGGAACTTTTGAGTAAAATGCTCAAAATGAGAAACATAAAACACAACGTGTTAAACGCGAAACAGCACCAGAAAGAGGCTGATATAGTTGCCGAAGCTGGTCAAGCTGGAACAGTTACGATTGCTACGAATATGGCTGGTCGTGGTACCGACATTAAGCTCTCGCAGGCTGTGAAAGATGCCGGCGGTTTGGCAATCGTAGGTACCGAACGCCACGAAAGCCGCCGTGTTGACCGCCAGTTGCGTGGTCGTGCCGGACGGCAAGGCGACCCGGGTTCTTCGCAATTTTTCGTTTCGCTCGAAGATAATCTTATGCGTATGTTCGGCTCCGACCGCATTGCCCGTATTATGGACAGACTTGGACTTGAAGAAGGCGAAGTGATTCAACATTCTATGATTTCAAAATCAATTGAGCGTGCGCAACGTAAAGTTGAGGAAAATCACTTTGGTGTTCGTAAACGTTTGTTGGAATACGACGACGTGATGAACTCGCAACGTGAAGTAATTTACACAAAACGCCGCCATGCTTTGTTTGGCGAACGCATTGGCGTTGATTTCTCGAATATGATGTACGATTTGTGCGCAAGCATTATTGCTCAAACGCATGGGCAGGTGGAATACGAAGATTTCCGTATGGAACTTTTGCGTGTGCTTTCGTTGGAAAGTCCGGTTACGGAAAAAGAATTTATGCAACTTTCGCCCGACGATTTGACCGAAAAATTATACGCCGAACTTTTGCAAATTTACGACCGCCGTGCCGGTACAATTGCACAACAAGCATTTCCAAAAATTAAAGAAGTATTTGAAAACGAAGGTGCTCGCTATAAAAATATTGTAGTACCAATTTCCGATGGCAAAGGCGTATTCAGCATACTCACAAATTTGGAACGGGCAACGCAAACCGAAGGAAAAGAAGTAGTGCGTTCATTCTTGAAAGCCCTGATTTTGATGCGTATAGACGATGCGTGGAAAGAACATTTGCGTGAATTGGACGATTTGAAACAATCGGTGCAAAATGCGAGTTACGAGCAAAAAGACCCATTGTTAATTTACAAATTTGAATCGTTCAATTTGTTCCAATCAATGCTCGAACAAGTGAATAAAGAAGTGGTGTCGAGCGTATTAAAAGCGCAAATTCCGCAAATGGCGCGAGCAGAAGAAGGACACGAGCAACGCCGTAGTTCCGATATGCAAAGAATGCAAATGCACCGCAACAATCCATTTGCCGGCAACAGCAACGACACCCGCGAAGTGCAAAAAACTGCTCCCATACGAGTTGAGAAAAGAATAGGGCGAAATGACCCTTGTTATTGTGGAAGTGGGAAGAAATTTAAAAATTGCTGTCAAGGGAAAACTGTGAGCAGGGAACTTGATTAATTATTAAATTATGAATTATAAATTGTTGAAAAACAAGGGGACAAAAAGATATGTGAACAAAAAAATGATAATTAATACCTAAATAATTAATAATTATAATAAAAAATCACTATATTCGTAGCAAATTTTTTTAATATACTTTAATATGAAAGCACAAGTAAGCATAATCATGGGGAGTACCTCTGATTTGCCGGTAATGGAAAAGGCGGCAAAAGTTTTAAACGATTTCAAAATACCTTTTGAAATACACGCTCTTTCGGCGCATAGAACGCCCGAAGCAGTAGAACAATTTGCTAAAAATGCCGAAGCAAACGGTATTCAAGTAATTATAGCAGCAGCCGGCATGGCTGCTCATTTGCCCGGTGTAATTGCTTCAATGACTACTCTGCCGGTAATTGGTGTTCCTATAAAAGCAAGTTTAGACGGTTTGGACGCACTGCTTGCAATTGTGCAAATGCCTCCGGGAATACCTGTGGCTACGGTGGGAATTAATGCTGCCGAAAATGCCGGAATACTTGCTGCGCAGTGTATGGCAACCGGCGATGTTCGCATTCGTGAAGAACTTAAACGCTATAAAGTAACATTGAAAGAAAAAATTGTAAAAGCAAATGCTGAATTAAAAACAGTTACTTTTGAATACAAAACCAATTAGGAGACGAGGTTTTAGGAGACGAGGAAACAAGGAAACCACCTACAACCTAATACCTATAACCTAACCCCTACAACCTAATACCTATAACCTAACCCCTAATATATATATTGTATGTCTGTTTTAGGAAAATTACAATCCAATAAAAAATCGCTGCGCAACAGCATATTATTTGCATTTGCATGTTTTGCCGTTTTTGCTTGTCAAAGCCCCGACAAACAGTCGGAAGATGCTGCACAAGTAAATGCCGATACTTCTGCCGCACAGCAAAAAACGAAAGTTACAACGCCGGCATCAAATGATTTTGCATTACCGGTTGTGCAAATGGCTCCGGCGGAAACTGTGCAAAAAACGCCTCGAAAAAAAGAAGAAATTGTGGAAACGTTTCAACTTGAAGTAATAGAGCAAACGGTAATAGTTCCCGCAAAAAAAGATGCTTCGACGGGCTCAGCAACCGGAAAAGTGCAGGAAACAGTAGTAGAAATAAAAGTGGTGGAGCAAACAAAACAAACGAAGGAACAAGCCGTCTCAAGTAAAGACGCGGTGCGCCACGTCTCTGCAACACCGGCAACCACTCAAACTCCACGTTCAACACGAGCAGTTCAACCACGAAATTCGACAAGAGACCGCGTTACAACACCCGGATTGTTGCCAACACCAATGTGGATAGTAGTAATAGCAACCACCACCCGTGAAGCCGATGCAATTCGCTTAAGCAGCCAACATTGGTCGCTTGGTTATAAGTCGAATTATTTTTGGGCACCCGATTATGGGAACTCCAACGAACAGGTTTTCAAAGTTTTCTTAGGACCTTTTCCAAATAAACAATTGGCTGAGCAATTTGTGAACGAAAGAAATGACCCCAATTTTCAAATAATTTATTTACAATAATTTTTAATTTTACGTAGTATGTCATTGTTTTATACCATTTTAGCCATTACAGCAGCGCTTGCATTTATTGGCTTTTTCTATTCTTCGGTAAAAGGGAGAAAACCATCGTCAGTAGTATCAATTTCGCAAATGAAAACAAAACTCCAAGCCGAACGTGATTGGATTAATGTTGTGGCAGTGTTTATATTGCCTTGTGTAATTGTATATAATTTCTTTGCGCTGGTAGCTCACGGAATTGCTGCCATTGGCGAGTTTTTAGTATTTATTGCAACCAAAATCCGTTGGGTTGTGCTATGGATTTGGAACGAAGTTGTGATTGCAATTTTGTATTCTTTACTCAAACTCGCTGCACATTATATATTTGTAATTGCATGGAAAATGTTCCATTTTTCGTGTGTAATGGTTAAACAAACCTATAAAAAACAATTTTTTATTCCAGCGTGCATATATACCGCAATTACCGTTGCAGTACTGTTGTTGGCGTATTTTGTTTTCGTTTTCTTCCCTTATGGAATAGTATTTGGTGTTGGTATTTTTGTTGTTTGCCTTGTTGCGCAATTTTTGGTTTTCAAAGCAACGGCTCAGTTCCGTGGCGCACAATTTTCAGATGAAAATGCACGTGTGAGCTACAAAATATTTGCAATGTGGCTTATCGGCGCAGCAAGTTCACTTATTTTAGCGTTTGTTTTACGTGAATTTGCCACAAACGTTATTGTTCAAAGCCTTTCTATTACGCTTGCGCAAATTCTTACTCCGTTCATTGTTTTATTCGGCGTGGCAATTCTTGGTGCATCGGCATTTTTACCGCCATACATAGCCGAAAACGGCGAAGATATTTCAATTATTGATTTCGTAAAAGCATTTGCGGTGCGTGCGCCTAAATTTATCGTTTCGCTTCCGTTTTGGGCTTTTGGCTCACTTGTAGCTACTATTATTCCGGCAATTATTACGGGTGTGATTTATTTTGGTATTGTTACTATTTCGCAATCAGATGTAAACGATTATGGATTAAAAACAGCAGAGATTTTCGGTAAAAACTTTGAAAAAATAAAAAATGTGCAAGCTGTTAAAAAACTTGAATACATTCGTGATACAACGGCAAAATCTTTGGAGCAAAAAATTGTAACCGCACAAGAAAATTTAAAAGCAGCCGAAGCCGCAAAAAGCAATATAAAACCTAATACTATACACACTTTCTCGGGCAATGCGTATGAAGGTGAAACACAATTTTTCACTATTCCGCTGATGGACGGTATGTATTCGTATTCATGGCAAATAAACGACATGAACGGAAATGTAATTCTAAGCACCAAAACCGGCAGACAAGGACGAGCAAAATCAACAGGATTTTCAACGATTTGGCAACAAACCGGTACATTTGAAGTAATGCTTGAAACCGAAGACGGCAACACAATACGAACAGTGGTAACCGTGCTGCCAAAAGCCGACAAACCAAAAGAAAAACGTCCGCATTATTTTGCAACTATCGACGAGGCAAGCAATGCAATTGCCGCTGCTACTACCGAAATTGAAATTACAAAAGCAGTTTTAAAAACCAAGACTGAAAATTTCGGCAAAAAAATTGAAAACATGAAAAACACTGTGAAAATAGAGTTCTCCGAAATTCTTCCATGGATTTTGGCGAGCATAGGTTATGCGTTGTTGCTCATAGGATTGCTCGTTATGATATTTATTTATATGGTTGTGTTCTTCTTCTATTTATACAATTATGAACAACAACCGCAGTTTTATATCCAAAAGCTATATGGCGAAATCAAAGAAAAGAATGTAAGCCAACCATTGTTGGGAATATTTGCGTTGATTGTGGGTGCAATTCTTTGCTGCTTGTGTTGTAAATATTGTTTTTAAAACATAAACATATAACTATAAAAAGCGGCTGTTTCTTTTGAGATAGCCGCTTTTTTTCTATTTTTGTGAAGCACAAAACCTAAAAAACCATGGAAACGATAGATTTTTCAAAAATTATCGCAACAGCGCAACCGTTTATAAAACAAACCGACATTCAACGGATTGAAAAAGCATATTCCGAAGCACTGCTTTATAATTCTGCCGACGAAATGCACAAAACGCTTGAAACACTGCATATTGCGGTAACGAATATTGGTGTGGGCGATAAAGTAATATGTAGTTTGTTGCTTTTTTATGCTTTTCAAAAGCAAAAAATTACGGTAAAAAATCTGAGTGAAAATTATGGCGAAGCAGTGCGCACCATTGTTGAAGGACTTGTACGCGTGCGCAAAATTGACACTTCAAAATCGAAATTTCATTCCGAAAATTTTATAAAATTACTCCTCAGTCAAGCCGATGATGTGCGCATACTTTTGTTGCTTTTGGCGCAAAAATTATATGAATTACGCTCAATAAAAAATTACGAACACGAAACGCAAATTCGTTTGTGCGAAGAACTTTCGACATTGTATGCGCCCTTAGCACACCGGCTTGGTTTGTATGCCGTAAAAACCGAAATGGAAGAAATGTGCATGAAATACCTGCACAGCGATGCGTATAAAATGATTGCGCAAAAACTCGCCGAAAAAAAATCAATGCGTGATGCGTATATTAAGGAATTTATTGCGCCGATTGAGGCGGCGTTGAAAGAAAAAGGCGTACAGTGCGAAATAAAAGGACGACCGAAATCTATTCATTCTATTTGGAAAAAAATTCAAAAAAGCAAGGTTTCGTTTGAAAATATTTACGACCTTTTTGCAATTCGCATAATTATAGATACCGACAGAGAAAACGAAAAAAGTGCTTGTTGGAACGTGTATTCAATTGTTTCGGATTTGTATCGCCCTAATCCTAACCGCTTGCGTGATTGGATTTCGTCGCCGAAAAATACCGGCTATGAATCGTTGCACACCACTGTGTTGGGGCAAGAAAATAAATGGGTCGAAGTGCAAATTCGCACACGCCGCATGGACGAAATTGCCGAAAAAGGGCATGCCGCACATTGGAAATACAAAGAAGGAACGAATGCTGTAGGCGCAACCGATTGGCTTGCCAAAATCCGCCAAATTCTCGAAAATCCCGATAGTGAAAACATGGACGATGAAACAAATTCTCGTATGCAATTGTACACCGACGAGATTTTTATATTTACACCCAACAACGATTTGCGAAAACTCCGTGCAAACGCTACGGTGCTCGATTTTGCTTACGAAATTCACGGCAACGTGGGCGATACTTGTGTGGGCGGAAAAGTAAACGGCAAAGTGGTGCCCATAAAACACCGCCTTGAAAATGGCGACAGGGTTGAAATTTTAACACAGAAAACACAAACGCCCAAACGGGATTGGCTGACGTTTGTGCAAACAAGCAAAGCCCGCAGCCATATCAAAAAATTCTTGACCGATGCCGAATTTAAACACGTAGAACAAGGCAAAGAAATAGTGTTGCGCAAATTTGCACAAGTCAAACTGAAATTTAGCGACGATTTGGTAATCAAGCTGTTGAAACATCTTGGTTTGAAAAATACGAATGACTTGTATTTGGCTGCATTGCAGAATAAAATTGATTTTTCGTGCCTCAAAGAATTGTTTGTAAGCACGTCAAAAACCGATGCCGAAAAGAAAGCAATTGCCATAAATCCCGCAGAATTTAAACAGAACGTTCACAAAAAACTCGACATTGAAAGCAACGATTTACTTGTGATAGACAACAATGTGAACAACGTGGACTATAAGTTTGCCCCTTGCTGCAATCCTATAAAAGGCGACGAAATATTTGGTTTTGTGAGTGCCGGCGGTGGTATAAAAATTCACCGTTTGAATTGCCCCAATGCACTGAATATGTTGGAAAAATACCCCTACCGCATTATAAAAACGCAGTGGACGGCAAGCGTAAACAATAGTGCATTTACTGCCGGTGTGCGCATAATTGGCAACGATGATTTGGGAATAATAAACAATGTAACCCAACTCTTGGGGCGAGAAAAAGATATTGCAATTCGCAACATTTCAATCAATTCCCGTGATGGACAATTTGAAGGCTATCTTTCGCTTTCAATTAACGATAAAGAGCATTTGGGTAAAATTCTTGATAAAATTCGGGCTATAAAAGGGGTGCATACTGCCGTGCGAGCACAGTAGAGACGTGGCGCGCCGCGTCTTTTTTGATTCGGAGACGCG
>WQTX01000052.1 GCA_009786075.1 Bacteroidota bacterium
GGAACAGAGAGGCTCCGGTAGCTTTGTCGGTAAATCTACGTCCGATTACGCCGTTTTGGGTAGTCCATTCGTCTGTTACTTTTTCAGTACCTTCTTCAGTATCAAACATTTTAAACAGGCTTTCTTGTTCTTCCAATGTAGGCACTCGCCAACCTGTGGGGCAAGGGTCGTTTGCCTTTTCCCATGTTGTGCCTGTGGGAAGTGTGTTGTCCCAACCGGTTACTATGGTATCGGTAGCGTTCCACGCTTGTGGGCGATTCCATTGGTAAAACATTCCTGCGCTTTCGGGTGTAGCAGCAAAGGTGCCAAAAGCATCAACGTTGCGTGTTGCCCATTTCACGCCATTAATAACTACGCCGGTATCGGTAGTTTTTGGGTCGCTCCCGCCCGATTTCAATTCATCGTCTTTAGCCGAAGTGAACGCTACGCTTGCCAAGCCTAAGGCTGCAATCAAACAAAATTTTGAAATTGTTTTTGTTGTCATAATAAATAAAATTTAAAGTGAATAATTATTTGTATTTGGGTTTTTCTAAATTAAAAAAGCGGACTTACAAATCCACTCTGAGGTTCTAGACTACCCGAACAATAAATAAGTAAATCCGCATTTCTGCGAACATTCACTTATTCCTATTGTTCTTTGAAACTGTCTAGATTTCAGAGTAAGAATTTTATGTATCATAAAGTGCTTGTTAGCACTCAGTTTTGTTTTTTACATTTTATAATTCCACAAATGTAACCATTTTTTTGAAAACCGAATGAGCAATTGTTTAAATTTTTGACTATTTTTGAAAATCGTTTAAAACGCAAACCAAAATCATGAAACGGTTATTTTGTATAGGTATATTATTTTTACTTTCTTTTGAATTATTCGCTCAAAATCAATCAATTCCACCCAACGAACAGGGCAATTGGTTTTTTATGTTCATCTTGGGCTTGCTGGGCGGTTTGACGCTCTTTTTATATGGTATCAATATTTTGAGCAGAGGTTTGCAAAAAAGCGCCGGCGACAAAATGCGTTCTATTGTGAGTTCGCTTACCCGCAACAATTATATAGGTTTGGCGGTGGGTGCAGTGGTTACGGCTATTATTCAAAGTAGCACCGCCACAAGCGTTATGCTGGTAAGTTTTGTCAATTCAAAACTGATGCGTTATTCGCAAACACTTAGTATTTTGCTCGGCGCGGCAATTGGTTCTACAATTACGGTGCAACTGATAGCCTTCAATTTATCGAGTTATTCTTTCCTTTTTATCATAATTGGCGGATTTATGACCATGTTTGCCAACAAAAAACAAATTCTCTACGTGGGGCAGGCAATTTTAGGCTTTGGTATTCTGTTTTTTGGTATGGAATTGATGTCCGATGCCATTGCACCAATCAGGCAATTGCCTGTTTTTCATACAATTTTTACCGCTTTGCAAAATCCTTTCGTAGGAATTTTTGCAGGCGCGCTTTTTACCGTAATTATACAAAGCAGCGGCGCAAGCATTGGTATTATTATTATTTTGGCATCGCAAGGCTTGCTTTCACTCGAGGGCTGTTTGGCATTTACGCTGGGCGCAAATTTGGGTACGCCTTCCACGGCAATTATTGCAAGTTTCAACGCTTCGATAGAATCAAAACGGGTTGCTTACACTATGCTTTTTTTCAAAATCATAATGTGTGCGCTTTTTGTGTGGCTCATTCCTGTTATTTCACATTTTGCCGATTCTATTCACACTTCGTGGAAAGACCCCACCAATTTACCGAGAACAATTGCTAATGCGCACACGGTGTTCAATGTTGCAGTTGCAATTTTGGTGTTTCCATTTTTACACCGAATTGAAAAATTTATTGTACGACTTTTCCCCGAACCGGCAGTTGTACAAAAAGATGTTTTGACACGCTATTTAGACAATTCGCTTATACATCAACCGGCAATAGCCCTGCATTTGGCAAAAGAAGAAACATTGCGATTGAGCCGTAAAATTCAAACAAATTTGGAAATGGTAATCGTACCGTTTCTAAAAAACAGTCCGCGCCACCTAAAAACGCTTGAAACGCAGCGCATGAAAATAAAGGAATTGCGCGATGAAATTCACAATTATTTATTGAAAATAAACTTAAACGACCAAACGCGCAGCAGTGCCGAAATGCTGTTTACCATAGAACACACCTTGATGGAACTTTCGCTTATAAACGATGCGCTCACTCGCACTCTGCGCCGCTGCGCCGAAAAATGGATTGAACGCAATTATGAATTTTCGGAAGAAGAACGTGCGGCAATTACCGATTTTCACGCCAATACGGTGCAACTTTTCAGTCAGGCAATGCAGGTGTTCAATGAGTTTACGGCTGCCGATGCGCTGAGAATTAAGAAAAATGCAAAACAATTGCGCAACAAAAAATTACTCCTCGAAAAACAGGTGTATCAGCGCTTGTTTGCACAAGAAAGCATAGAATTGAACAATTCAAAAACATACGTTGAGATTATCAATATGTTTAAATTTATTGGCGAACATGCTAATAATATTGTGCAGATGAAGATTACGAGTTAATTGTATATGTTTAGTTTTCATAAACACATCTTCAATTTCGTCAATACCATTTGTTTAGTCTCACTTGCCGCACCATCGCCAAGCAACACGTAATTATAAACATCTGCCGGAAGCGCACCCGTTTCAATCTGAATTGTAACATTTCCACGCTCCGTAATAATATCCAGCATTTGTACACCTTGCATATTATACACGCATAATTGTACTTTTTTAATGTTCCGTGGTACGTAGCATTTTATCGTAGTGCGTCCATAAAATGGGTTTGGTGTATTTTGGTAGAGTTTCATTGTTTCGACATTTGCCGCATCAGAAAGACACATATCTTGAATAGCTGTGCCTGCGGTCAGTGAGTTTGTCAAACCTGTCGAAGCATCTTCTGATTGTAACAAATTATTCGCCGTTCGCAATGTTTCCACTTCTTTCCGTAAAGTTTCAATCAGTGTTTGTTGTTCTTCCACAGTTTCCAACAATACCTGTATCATTTCCATGCGTTCTTTTTTAGCCACATCTTTCGGTACTACCGGGTTTAAATGAGGTAAATTCAGTTTTGCATTTTCCCCGTATAGCTCCAACGCTTTTTTGTCGTATGCAGTCGCCGCTTCTTCTTCTGTTAAAAAACGTCCTAAATGATATGATTTTTTATGATACTGAATATGTGCTGCCCATTTTTTTCTTGACTTATCGAAAACAACACCTACGTATTGAGATGTTTTTCCAGATTTGAAATTACGCGACTTGCCTTGTTTGTATTCTGCAGAAATATTACTTTCATACATCGTTGTCATAGCCTTGGCAAATTCTCTTCGATTATCAAATACCATAAGGTTCTCTTTTCTTACATCAAGGGGATTATTGTTTTTATATAGTGTAAGTTTCGATTCCAGCCCCAATATTAACCGTTTATAACTAATACGACGAAATCCTTCTGTTTTCGTAACTATGTCACCTCTCCCACTGTCGGTACGTAGTGTCCACCGGTATTGTTTTGCTTTTTCGTAATCCTCGTCATCAACAAGAAAGGTCTCGCCGTGAATTGTTTGTAATTCTTTCATTTTCTGCCTGAATTTAAGGTTTTATTATTTACAGCTCTAATTTCAATTACGCAAATATAGTAATTTTTGAAATACACATATAAAAAACAGTGTAAAGACTTCAATTGTTTAAAACTCCACCTGAAATCTAAAGAAAAATCCCCGCATAGAAATATCGGGATTATCACGATAATTCAATCGCCAAATATATTCCACCCGCAGCACTTTTAGTACATTTGTAATACCCACGCCGGCTTCCATATAAGGCATTTTGTCAAATGATTGTCCAGGCATCGGAAACACCGAACTGTGATTAAGAGCAAGTTCGCCCCAACAGGCTTTGAAAGTGAGCAATTCACGTAAATTGAGGCGTTTTATAAGCCATATTTTATTGAAAAAATACCCTTGCAAATTATATTCGGCAAATACATTCACAAATCTATCGCTTACAAATTCCATGTAACGCATCAAATTGAAATAATATTCCCCACTCCCGCCTGTTTGGTTTCCTCTGTGAAATTCGAGTAAGGGAAATGGCACAGGTGCAGTGGTCATACCACTTTCGAGCACGTAGCTAAACCGCCCAACACCAAGAAAAAAATTCTGGCGAGCAACAAAACGTAATTGCGAATACCATGAACTCACATCTGTAAAACGATAATTCGCTGCCATTACATTAAAATGAAACACCGGATAACGAGTATCGACAAACAAACGGCGGAAATGGTTGGTTGAAATTTTTTCGTTAAACGAAACACGGAAATCGCAACCAACTTCGTTTAGATTAAATGTTTTTACTATACCTAACGTATCGAACGGGTAAAACGGCGGCGAATGGTGAAGCGAAAATCCATACATTGGCTTCACAATCAGGTTTTCCGACAATTGATATTCCACTTCGGCTTTTGCTTTGTGCACAAAATATACGGCTCTATTCGGTTCGTGCGTCAGTATGGCGTTCATTAAATTGTCATCGGACTGCACAAGTACATTTTCGCGTATAAAATCCAAATTTTGACGGTAATCGCCTATGCGATACATATTTTGGTCGAAACTCAAATGCAGTGCCGAATACATTTCTACCGGAATGCGCACCGAAAATTTACCGCCGTATTTGAATTTACGGTCTCGTGTGCCATAGCCTACATAACCGGCAAGCATAATATCTTCGCTGAATTTTGCCGATGTGCGGGCTGCAATATTTATGCGGGTTCCTTCTATTTCATTGTTTTGTATAAAATACAAATAGGGACCCAATTCTATATAACCCAATTTAAAATAACCGTACAAAAACATATCGAGCAAAGCGTTACTCGCCTTTATTGACGGTATTTCGTTGGCAATTTCAATAGCATGTTTTGTTACCAAATCCAAACTCGAAAGCGAATCGGGACGCAGTTCGGCAAGTAAAGTAGTATCGGCAGTAGTTTGCCGTTTCACGAGATTAAACTTTTTCGGTATTTCTTTATGTATCAAATAATTATGTATTTGCACCGTATCAATAATATAACTTGTAGTTTTTGTTGCCGCAAGTGGGGTATTCAAAAAATTGTTTGTGGTATCGTTCGACAATTGTGGTGTAAACTCCACTTGCATAGTATGTTGTTTGAAAAACCATTCGCCGGAGGGCAACTGTTGCATTTTTTCTTGCAAACGTATAAATTTCACATAGTTAAGGTTGGCGGTTGATTGCAAAGTAGCATCAATTTCGAGCAAAGCTCCCGATTCTTTTTCAATTATCATTTGCCCAAAAAATGCCAAATCCCGTGAATTTTTTGGTTTAAAACGTATTTGATAAAACATTTTCCCCTCAAACGTAAGCGAATCTTCGAGTATATATTTGTAAAACAGGAGCGATTGCGGCATAATTGGGCTTACAAAATCGCGATACAGGAAACGCAAATTGCCGTAAAAAGTCATATCTTCGTTGAGCGAGGCAATGTATTTGTTCACAATATCGCTATTGATAAAACTGCTGCCGTACTGGTTTGCAACAATATCTTCGGTAATTGGCGCAGCACCCTGACGATTTTTTTGATATGAAAGCCGTTCCGAAAAATACAAAGGCATACTCCAAAATTCGTCATAATCGTTGAGTTTAATCAACAGTTCGGGATTTTTTTTGAAATACAATTTACTGAAAACCGTTGTATCTAAATTACTTACCGAAAGATTGAGTTTGTTGTATTCCATAAACTCAATATCTTTTATTGCTTGCGGTTTGTTTGTCCGGCGGTTTTCAATGGCACGTTTCACAATAGGAATTGCCGGATTTTTTCCCGGACGCACCACAATGGCATCAATCATGTAAGCAGCCGGCGTCATATATAAAATAAGTGTATCGGCAGGAATATTGGAAGCGGCAATCAAAATGTCTTTGTAGCCAAAACTCTCAATCACAACCGTATCGGTTTGGTTGGGAACACGAATTAAAAAACTACCGTCGAGCTGCGACACGCAAGCAATTTTCGTATTTTTCACTCTCACATTGGCAAACGAAATTGCTTCGCTCAGTGCAGGGTCAATCAGTTTTGCAGTAAGCGTGCGCTGCGCCGTGAGTGTAAGCGAAAAAAGACTGCATGTAATTAGTATGAGGAACTTTTTGGTGTTCATGATATTTTTTAGAGTGTGGGGCAAAAGTACACATTTTATTACATTTAAAGATTTAAGAATTTAAGAATTTAAAAATTAATTAGTAAAGGAAATTTTTGACAAATTAGTGAAAAATTAAAAGAATTATATATTTTTGTTTGCACAAAAATATATAAATTAAAAAAATAGAAAATTATGAAAAAAGCACTTATTGTTGGAGTGGGTTATCACGAGAATAAGGCATTAGAACTATTCGAATGCGTGAGTGATGCTAAGTCTGTAGAGTCTGTTTTGAGCAAAAATAGTGATGGAACTTCAAATTTTGATACAACGTTGATGGTAGCAGATTACAAAGCAAAAATTACTCGGAAAGAATTAAAAAAATCGGTAATAAAATTATTTGAGGATGATAGCGATGTCGCCTTATTCTATTTCTCGGGACATGGCTATGTAGAAGACACAGGAGGATATTTAATAACTAGTGAATGTAAAGATGGTGATGATGGTTTCCCGCTTACTGAATTACTTCAATTAGCAAATAATTCTCCTGCAAAAAATAGAATTATTGTTTTAGACTGTTGCTATGCAGGTTTTGCAGGTAAATTGAGTGGGGCTGACGATAAATCTATTCTTAGTGAAGGTTTAACAATATTAGCAGCATCAAAAGGAACTCAGCCAGCAGATACAGTAGAAAATGAATTAAGTATCTTTACTCGTTTATTTGTTGATGCTTTAAATGGTGGTGCATCAAATCTGTTAGGAGAAATAACACTTGGTAGTGTTTATGCACATATTGATAAGTCTTTAGGACCTTGGGAGCAAAGACCAATATTTAAGGCAAATGTTCAAAGTTTCATAAATCTAAGAAAGGTCACAGCGCCCATATCATTTTTAGACTTAAAAGAAATTGTGAACCTTTTCCCCAAAAAAGAAGAGCCATTTCAACTTAATCCGACTTTTGAACCCACAGAACAATCATATATTCCTGAAAATGGTAAAAAATTTGCATTACTTCAAAAGTATAATCGTCTTAATTTAGTTGTGCCTATTGATGAAGACCACATGTATTATGCAGCAATGAATTCAAAAACCTGTCAATTGACAGTTCTTGGTAAACATTATTGGAACTTGGTTAACGAGGGAAGAATTTATGGTTAAATGGAATATCGTAAAAATATTTAATAGATATTCTAATTTATAAACAATAGATATGAAAAGAAAAGACTTAATTTTAAATTTGTATTTTGTAATCGGATTAACCGTGTTGATTTTGAACGATTTCTATTTGAAATATGAATACGGAAATTTCCTAACAGGAAAACTTTCTGATTTTGCAGGCTTATTAATTTTTCCAATGTTTATAGCTTCAATTATTCCCAAATTGAGAAAATCAATTTCTCTCATAACAGGAATTGGATTTATCATTTGGAAATTGCCTTTGTTTACGCCTGTTGTTGACTTGATAAATCAATTACCTTTTGTTTCTATGTACAGAGTAATTGATTATTCTGACTATATAGCGTTGTTAATTTTACCATTAAGTCATTATTTAATAAACTATCATGAATTTCGACCAATCATAAAAATTGAACAAATCAAATCTTTTTTAAGGTTTTCTTTGTTGGGAGTTTCATTTTTTGCTTTTTGTGCGACATCTTTTCCTTTTGTAGAAATGCCACAAGGAACGGTTTACATTGGAGATTCTTATAATATCAAGCGTCCGAAAGATTCTATAATTGCAACAATACAAAAACTTGGTTACAATTGTGATTCCCATGAGATGCCATCTCATACATACGATGGTCGTTTTGCATATTATCAAACAGATAACATTGTTCGATATTACGATAAACAGATATTTGACACTATCGCAAGTGTAAAATATTTCTTGGAAGAAATAAAACCTAACAAAACAAAATTAACTATCATAAATGTAACGCTTTCAAAAGAAGGTCATATTCAAGATTGGAAAACTTTGAAACGTTTAAGCAAACTATACTCGTCGTGGTTAAAAGAAAATTTGATAGAAAAAGTTAAATAAAAAAAACTTAATCTGCATGCTTTTTTTCTTGTTGAAAAGTAATTAATAACTCCTCACAAAAAACACAATTCGCATATTTCCATTTTATGTACTTTTATGGTTCATTTTTTTGCCTAAAAATAGAACCAAATGTTTATAATATTCGACACCGAAACCACCGGTTTGCCCCAAAATTACAACGCACCCATAAGCGACAGCGACAACTGGCCCCGCTTGGTGCAATTGGCGTGGCAAATTCACGACGATAACGGCGAATTTATACAGGCATACAACGAAATTGTGAAACCTTTCGGGTTTGAAATTCCTTTTCAAGCGGCAAAAGTACACGGAATTTCTACACAAAAAGCCTTGGAAATCGGGAAACCGCTTAAAGAAGTCCTTGCACTTTTTGGCGGACACCTTGAAAAATGCACGCACATTGCCGGTCATAATATAGAATTTGACCTTAATATTGTGGGCGCAGAATTTTACCGCAAAAACATTGCATCGCCGTTTGAGGGGAAAATTGTAGTCGATACCATGAAATTAAGTGCCGATTTTTGCGAAATTCCGGGCGGACGCGGCGGAAAATTCAAATTTCCCAAACTCGCCGAATTGCACACAAAATTATTCAACGAAAGTTTCGACGAAGCGCACAATGCCTCTGCCGATGTGCAGGCTACGGCTCGCTGTTTTTTTGAACTTATTCGTTTGAATGTTATCACTGCAAATAATTTGCAGAAAGATAAAACGTGGGTGCAAGCCTTTCAAAAAGCGCACCCCTCGCCTATTGCTCCTGCGAAAATTGTTATACAATCGAATTTTGGAAAAGTAATTGCTTTTGATAACACGGTCGTTTCGGCTCCGCTCAATGACCTTGCGGCACAACCGGACGTTTCGACTCCGCTCAACGACCTACCACCGGAAGAACGAAAATTTGTGCACCTGCACGTTCACACCCAATATTCGCTTTTAGACGGAGCCGCATCTATTTCTTCGCTTGTAAAAAAAGCGATAAAAGACGGAATGCCCGCCATTGCAATTACCGACCACGGAAATATGTACGGAGTGAAGGAATTTTACGACGTGTGTAAAAAAGAAGGTATCAAGCCAATTCTCGGTTGCGAGGCGTACGTGGTTAATAGTTATGATGTTTTTGCCGATGGAAATAAAGATAAATCCAATCATCATTTGGTTTTGCTTGCTAAAAATCACAAGGGCTATCAAAATTTGATGAAATTGATTTCGATAGCGCACGTTGACGGAATGTATTACAAACCAAGAATTAACAAAGCTGATTTAGAAAAATATAAAGAAGGTTTGATTGCAACTTCGGCGTGTTTGGGTGGCGAAGTAGCGCGAATGTTGCAGGAATACAGCGTGGAGGCTGCCGAAAAAGTTATAGAATATTATAAATCGGTATTTGGCGATGATTATTATTTGGAAGTGATGTTGCATCCGGCAAAAGCCGCAAAAGAACGTCGTGAGGTGTACGACAGCGAGGTTTTTGTAAACAATCATTTGTTGGAAATCGGTAAAAAACTTGGCATAAAAATAATTGCCACAAACGATGTACATTTTACCAACGCTTCCGATGCCGAGGCGCAGGACATTTTGCTTTGTCTAAGCACTTCCGAAGATTACACAGCTCCCGACCGAATGCGTTTCACTCGCGAGGAATGGTTTAAAACCACCGAAGAAATGTACGAATTGTGGAGCGAACACCCCGAAGTACTCAAAAATACGCTTGAAGTTGCTGGTAAAATTGAGCAATACGAATTGGATTCTGCGCCGATTATGCCCGAATTTCCTATTCCCGAAGAATTTAGCACCATTGAAAAATATCGCGCACAATTTTCGGAAGACGACCTTAAAAAAGAATTTAAACGCTACGATAAACTCGGAAGTTATGAGGAGGTGTTGCGCATAAAATTTGAAGCCGATTATTTGGTGCACCTTACTAATATAGGCGCGCAAAAACGCTACGGCAACGATATAACTCCCGAAATTCGGGAACGTATTGATTTTGAACTCGATACCATTAAGCAAATGGGATTTCCGGGTTATTTTCTTATTGTGCAGGATTTTATAGCCGAGGCTCGCAATATGGGTGTTCTCGTTGGTCCCGGACGCGGCTCGGCAGCAGGTGCGGCAGTTGCCTACTGTTTGGGAATTACCAATATTGACCCCCTTCCCTACGATTTGCTTTTCGAACGTTTCCTCAATCCCGACCGTATTTCGATGCCCGATATTGATATTGACTTCGACGACGAGGGCAGGCAACGAGTGATTGATTGGGTGGTTGAAAAATACGGACACGATAAAGTTGCACACATTTGTACGTTTGGCACAATGGCTGCAAAATCGGCAATAAAAGACGTGGCGCGTGTGCTGAAACTACCTCTGCAAGAGGCAAATAGAATAACAAAAGAATTTCCCGAAAACGGAAAACTTAATGGCGCTTACGCAAAAGTTTTAGGTTTTGAAAAGGAATGTGGCTCGCTCGACAAAGCTATTGCACACATTGAAGCTCTGAAAAAGGAAGCCGCAAAAGCAGACAAATCTAAGGAAGTTACCAACTGCGAAGTACAACTGTTTTTTGCCAACGAAATAGCAATCGCACGAAAAGAACACAATGATATAGAACTGCAAACGCTCGAAAATGCCTGCGTTTTGGAAGGTTCGGTGCGGCAAACCGGCGTACACGCCTGCGGTATTCTTATTGGTAAAAATTCGCTAAGCGAAAACATTCCAATTTCGACAAATAAAGTTGATAATTTGCTTTCCACGCAATACGAAGGCAATCATATAGAGCCAATCGGATTGCTCAAAATGGACTTTTTGGGATTGCGTACCTTGACTATTATAAAAGATACGCTTGCAAATATAAAACTTTCGCAAAACATTGCTATTGACATAGATGCTATTCCGCTGACCGACCCGAAAACATTTGAACTGTTTGGCAAAGGCGAAACAAGCGGCGTGTTTCAGTTTGAGTCGCCGGGAATGAAAAAACACCTGCGAGCCTTGCGCCCCAACCGTTTCGAGGATTTGGTGGCAATGAACGCCTTGTATCGCCCGGGTCCTATGGAATATATTCCCGATTATATTGCCCGAAAAAATGGCGAGAAAAAAGTAGAATTCGACCACCCGTTGATGGAAAAATATTTGGGCGACACTTACGGAATTACCGTTTTTCAAGAGCAAGTGATGTTGCTTTCACGTGAACTTGCCGGTTTTACCCGCGGCGACAGCGATGTGCTACGTAAGGCTATGGGTAAGAAGATGAAAGACGTAATGGACAAACTGAAAAAGCAATTTAAAGAAGGCTGTTTGAACAATCCTACTTTTATGAACGGCTGCACACAAATAAATAAAAACGCCGAAGAACTGATTGACAAAATTTGGAAAGATTGGGAAGCCTTTGCATCGTATGCGTTCAACAAATCGCACTCGGTGTGTTATGCGCAAGTGGCGTATCAAACGGCATTTTTAAAGGCAAATTACCCTGCCGAATTTATGGCAGCCACGCTAAGTTCCAACCTTTCGGACGCAAAAGAAATTTCCAAATATATGGAAGAATGTACCCGAATGAAACTCGAAGTGCTGGTGCCCGATGTAAACGAGAGTAAAAATAATTTTTCGGTAAACAAACGGGGGCAAATTCGCTTTGGATTGGGCGCAATCAAAGGTTTTGGCGAGGCGGCATCGCAGTCAATTATTCAGGAGCAAAAAAATGGTGTGTTTAAAGATGTGTTCGACTTTGCATCACGGGTGAATTTGCGCACGGTTAATAAGAAAAATATTGAAAATCTGGTACTTGCCGGTGCATTCGACAGTTTTAAAATAGAACGGCATAGATTTTTTCCGGCTTTGGAAAACGATACATCATTCATTGAAACCCTTATAAAATACGGCACTGCGCTGCAAACCAAACCCGAAACCAATATGATGTCGCTTTTTGGCGATGAAGAAATTGCAATTGAAAAACCGCCAATCCCTACTCCTCCGGCGTGGAGCAGTATGAAATTGTTGCAAAACGAAAAAGAATTAATCGGAATTTACCTTTCGGCGCACCCACTCGACGAATTTAAAATGTTGATTAATCATTTTTGCAAAACAAGTTTGGCGGAATTGGCGGAAATTTCAAACTTTTACGACACAGAACTAACCGTTGCCGGAATGATTACCAAATCGCAAATCCTGCCGACAAAAACCGGCAGAGAATATATGCGTTTCACTCTCGACGATTTCAACGGAAGCCACGAATTTACGATGTTTGGAAAGGATTTTGAAGAATATTCGCCCAATATTATCTTGAACGAAAAAATAGCACTCACGCTCAAAGTTGAAAAAAACAAATGGCGTGAAAATGCTGATTATGAATACAAAATAAAAAAAATTGAACCGCTCGAAGACCTCAATAAACGGGTAAAATTCATCACAATTTTGCTCGACATTAATACATTGAACGACACACTCGTAACCGAAATTTACGATTTGTGCAATGCTGAAAATGTAGGTTTTCCGCTCAATGTAGAAATACACGACCGCCACAAAAACGTGCAGGTAAAAATGAAATCGAAAAATTTGTATATTGATTTAACTACCGATTGTGTGGAGTATATGACGGGGAATAATGTTGATTTTAAATTGAATTAATGAGGGTTGACGATTTAAGAATTTTAAAAATTAAGAATTAAAAAAACTTATGAATATTACGGTGCTCTGCACCTTACTAATAACAAATACTTATGCTACAAATATTACGTTGCTATGCAACTCGCTCAATTACATTCAAAGGTGCAGAGCACCGTTAATCTTTGTAGAAAACACACATAAACCGACAAAAGATGCGTAGCATCGTAATATTTAAACAATGAATATCTCAATATCAACTGAATATCAATTAATATCTAAAAACTAATACAATGAAAACAAATTTCACAGATGCAAATTATGCAGACTTATTAAAAAACACCAAAGAATTAATCGTAATTGACTTTTGGGCAGAATGGTGCGGACCTTGCAAAATGATTGCACCAAGTGTTGAAGAATTAGCCAAGGAATACGAAGGCAAAGCCCTCATAGGCAAATGCGATGTGGACGACAACAACGAAATTGCAGTAAATTTCGGTATTCGCAACATTCCTACACTCTTATTTATTAAAGACGGTAAAGTTGTTGATAGATTGGTGGGTGCTTTGCCGAAGGGTAAGATTGCGGAGGCTATTGAGAAGAATTTGTAGAAATTTTCTCTTACCTGCAAGGTCAAAGCATAAATTGAAAAATTTAAAGTCACATATTTAAAATTGAAACAAGTAAATGGATAAAAAGAAAAAAGACGTACCGCTAATAATATTAAAATCATTAGAAAAGTTTGTAGCTTTAAATGGAAAACAATTCGAAGTGATAGATTCAGAAAACTTTCTACTCAAAATAATAGAAAAAGATGATGAGCCTACTTTTTACTTCAACATAGAAAAATATGAGCCGAAAAATGGCGTGGTAATAAGCACCAAACCTAAAAGTGAAACACAACAAGGAGAGCATAGAGCTTTGATTAGTGTAACTCAATTAGAAACTCAAATAGACACTTGGTTGAATTTAGTTGCACAATATAAAGCAACACATTCTTTTTATGATGACCCTATTGTAAAAGCATTTAGCGATGAGTATTTTGCTGATTTTGAAATTATAGAAGAAGATGTAACGCCACTTACAACAAAACAAATATTGTTCCTTGACGAGTATTTGGAATATCTTGATAACAATATAGATACTCATAAAACCGAGGAAAATGGACAAGCTATAGAAAGTATTAAACAAGATATTTCTTCTCTTCGGAAAAATCTAACTACAAAATCAAAATCAGTTATTGCTAGAGGTTTTGCTAATATATGGGGAAAATTAACAAAACTTGGTACGGAATTTATTATTAATTTTACTTCCGAAGCAAAAAGGGAATTAGTTAAGCAAAGTGTGAAAGGCGTGAAAAAATTAGCGGCTTTTGCAATAGACGCCGTAATAAGTAATATGTAATGATAACGAGTAATAATCAGTTGGTTACAAATTGTAACCAACTGAAAATGTCTTATTAAAACCAAACCGTGACGAATTGTCACGCATTGAAAACACAAAAAACAAACTTATCAACTTACTAACTTGTTAACTCGTCAACTAAAAAATGCAACTATCAGACATAGAACACCACACCCAATTCGACAATTTTGAGTTTATAGCTCAACAAATTGTCGAGGGCTTTATTACCGGACTTCATCGCAGCCCCTTTCACGGGTTTTCGGTAGAGTTTGCCGAACACAGGCTGTACAACAGCGGCGAATCAACCAAACACATCGACTGGAAATTGTTTGCCAAAACCGACAAATTATTTGTAAAAAAATTTGAAGAAGAAACCAATCTTCGCTGTCAAATTGTGATAGATACTTCGTCATCAATGCTGTTTCCATTTGGTGCAAATGGATTGCAAAATAAATTAGCGTTTTCGTTGTATTCTGCCGCTGCGCTTGTTTATTTGCTCCGCAAGCAGCGTGATGCCGTTGGTTTATCGTTGTTTAGCGATGATTTGCAGTTTCACACTTTGGCTCGCTTGCACCCTACTCACATTCGTTCGCTATATAATCAATTGCGCAGTTGTTTGTTGCAAACGCAAAGTCAAACTTCGTTTAACAAAAAAACATCGCTTGCCGCAAATCTCAACAACATTGCCGAAATTGTGCACAAACGTTCGCTTGTGATTATTTTCAGCGATTTTTTTCAAGAAGGCGATTACAATGAATTGTTTTCGGCATTGCAACATTTAAAATACAACAAACACGAGGTCATTGTATTTCACGTGAGCGAGCCGCAACACGAAGAATTGTTTGAGTTCAGCAATCGTCCGCTTAAAATTACCGATATGGAAACGGGCGAGGTTATAAAAATTCTGCCAAATACTATTCGAGAAGAGTATTCACGGAAAGTTCACGCTATATTACAAGAATTGCAAAATACCTGCACTCAATATCATATTGATTACGTAAAAGCCGATATTACCAAAGGTTTTGAGCAGGTTTTATTGAATTATTTGATTAAACGGAATAAGTTGGGGTAAGAAAGCCCCCTAAATCCCCCTCAAGGGGGACTTGCTGACGCTAAAATTTAGAACGCAAATGACACAAAAAAACGCAAATCAACACAAATTCATAAAAATAGCATCGTATTTTTTGCGAAAATTTGCGCATTTTGCGTCATTTGCGTTCCTTTAAGTTGACATTATGAAACGATTTATAAAACCTCTTTTACTTTTGGCAGGATTTCTTTCGCTCGGTTTGGGAATTGCGGGAAGCGTGTTGCCACTGCTGCCCACCACGCCATTTTTACTGCTTTCGGCATATTGCTTTATGCGTTCGTCCGAAAAATTCTATTCGTGGCTTATCAATCACAAATATTTAGGAACGTATATCATTAATTTTCAAATAAATAAAGCCATTCCCTTGCGTGTGAAAATTGTTACAATTTCTATGCTTTGGATTACGATACTCACATCTGCAATTTTTTTCGTATCTTTGTTGCCTGTAAAAATTTTGTTAATTGCAATTGCAATTGCCGTAAGTATTCATATTGCTCATTATAAAACACTTAGAAAAGAAGATACGAGTTACAAGACTTTTAGACACAAGACAATTGAATATCAATGAATATCTATCGAATATCAACAAATAATCAAATCATCAAATCAACAAATAATCAAATCATCATGTTTACAATTCAAAAAGGAATTAACCTAAGCCATTGGCTTTCACAAGTTTTCGGTTGGTCGCCTCGTGCTACGTTTATTACACAACAAGATATTACCAACATCAAACAATGGGGTTTCGACCACGTGCGCCTGCCCATAGACGAAGACCAATTGTGGGACGAAAATTTTAACAAAAACGTTGAGGCATTCGAATATTTGCACAAGTGCATTAATTGGTGTTTGCACGAAAAACTCAAAATTGTGATTGATTTGCACATTTTGCGTTCGCACCATTTTAATAATGCCAACAACGAAGGTGCTATGACTCTGTGGTCTGATGCCGCCGAACAGGAACACATGATGGACGTGTGGCGGGAACTTTCGGCAGAATTAAAACAATATTCAACCTGCGAACTTGCCTACGAATTTATGAACGAGCCGGTTGCGCCAAAACCAAGCATGTGGAATGATTTGGTTGCTCGCGGTTACGAAGTTATTCGTTCGTTAGAACCTAAACGCTACATTATTTTTGGACCAAATATGTGGCAAATGCCGCAATTTTACAAATCATTTGCTTTGCCAAAAAGTGCTACCCGTGTGATTTTGAGTTATCACACATACAGCCCTCTCCCATTTACGCATTATAAAGCGGGCTGGTTGCCGCTTGGCAAATACGAAGGTGCGGTACACTACCCGGGTAAAACCATTCCCGATGCGGAGTACGACAAATTTGAAGAAGCAAACGGCGACGGCGTATTTGCCGCAATTGTGCGGGAAAACCGTGAATTTACCAAAGAAACCATGATTGCCGAAATTCAACCGGCATTGGAATTTGCCCGGCAACGAGGTTTTTCATTGTATTGTAATGAATTTGGCTGTTTGCCGTCGGTTAATCGTGCAGAACGCTTGCAGTATTATAAAGATTTAAGTTCTGTTTTTAAACAATTCAACATTGCCTTTGCTGCGTGGGATTTCAAAGGAGATTTTGGTATTCAGGCGTGGAATCGTGAAACGTATGAAAATGGGGCGGTTGATGGGGAATTGATTGCGGCATTATTAGATTGATACCATTTGCATTACTCCACCGCAATTATCTCATTGTCATGCAAGGCAAACCACACAAAGGTTGAAACTTTGCTATACCCTATTTCACGCAACAACTGCGCATAGTGCTGCACTTGTTTTTTGTGGCGAGCCAATTGTTTTTTACTTTCGCTGAATTTATAATCAACAATAATTACTTCATCGGGCGCAATCATAACCCTATCGGGACGATATGATAGAATTTCATTGTTTTTTTCGCTTCCGCAAATTATTTCGGCTTCGTTGAGTATGCGGTATTCGCCGCCAAACCACCGTTGAGCTGTTGGGTGCGTAAGCATTGTTTGTAAAATTGCACGGATTTCGTTCACGTGTTCGGTACGAATTTCGCCTCGCAAAAGCGCATTTTGAATTGCCTGTTCACAATCGTCGGCTTGTTCTATTTGTGCTAAAATTCCGTGTAACGCTATTCCCAACATTCGTGGCGAAAGCTCGACAGTTTCGCCAGTGGCAGCAGCAAGATTTCCTACAAACTCTTCGGCTTTTTTCGTCTGTGAATAAGTGATTTCGGCGGCTTTCAGGCTAAATTTCGGTTCAATTGCCGTTTCATCGGGTGCAAATATGTTTGTTTTTTGATTTTTTTCGAGAGTAAACTTTTCGTTCGTACCTGCATTATGTTGTATAAATCCGTTTTCGTGTACGGTTTGCTCATTGTTTTCCAAAAAACGCCACAATACATCGGCTACATTTTTGTTTTTCTCTTTGCTCGTTTTTCCACATATCGCAAGCGAACGTTCGGGGCGTGTAAGTGCCACGTATAGAACGTTCAAAGCATCGATTATTTCAAGTATTTCTTCATGTTGTTTTTGTGGCTCGAAGTACGTATTTTTTAAATTTTCTTTAAACACCGGCAGCACTTTTATTTCGTCAAAATCAACGGGGACTTCGCTTTCTTCGGCAGTTTTTTCGATTTGTGTACAGTCTATCCATAAATAATTTTTCAGAAACGCAGAGTTGCCTTTCACAAAATTCCAATCACAAAAAGGAATAATAACTGCCGGAAACTCCAAACCTTTCGCTTTGTGAATGGTAAGTAACTGAACTGCACTTTGTTGCTGCGTTATTGCAATAGTTTTTTCGCTCAATGTTTCGTCCCAATACTGCAAAAATGCCGTAATATTCGATGTATAATTTGTGGAAAATTCATACACACTATCGAGAAAGGAAAAAATAAAGGCAAACTCGCTTTCGTAGCTAAACACATTGAATTGACGCATAAGATGAAGCACCAAATCGAATAAGGATTTATTGAGTAATTCTGCTCTGTCGGCAAGCACTTCGACTTCGCTCAGTGACCGCTCGCAATGACGAGAAGCGACTAACTTAACAAACTCCAAAGCCGTAGTATTAAGCGGATTAGCAATATACGAAAGCGCATTAATTATCAATCGCACACTCAATGCCGAGCGATACATAAACGCCTCGTTCGACACAAACGAAACTACCTCGCCGGACGGCAACAGTAGCGGATTTTCGGAAAAATATGCAACTATAGATTTTGCTTTTTTGTTGTCGATGCACAAAATAGTTATATCGCCATTGGCAAAACCGCAGCCATGCAAACGCAAAATTTCGTTTTTTATAAATTCAAATTCATAATTTTCGGGCGTGTTATCTTTTTGATTGTCATACAATTGACACACAATACTTCCACCATTTTTTTGCGCTATTTGTTTGGTATCATCTGTGTAAATTTTGGTTATTTCCTGCAATTGTTCATCGGAAAAAATATGGCTTCGACTCCGCTCAGCCACCGTCTCGGCACTGAGCGAAGTCGAAGTGCGGTCGTTGAGCGGAGTCGAAACGACATTATTTCCGGTTAAACCCGAAGTAAATAATTCATTGTTGAAATCAACAATCGTTTTTCCTGTCCTAAAATTATTAGCAAGCGTAATAAGCTCTGTTTGTGAGCGATACGACTTGTAACGTGTAGTAAATTCTTGCTGAATACCGGTAAAAATATGCCAATCGCCATTATTCCAACGGTAAATTGATTGCTTGGCATCGCCCACTATGATTGATTTATTCTGATTATCAAGCGATTCGGCAAGCAGCAGTTTGAAATTCTCCCAATTCAAGTGCGATGTATCTTGAAATTCATCAATCATAATGTATTGATAATGAGCACCCATTTTTTCGTACACAAATGAAATATCAAGTCCATCGTCCGATTGAATAATGCGAGCCAAAAGATTGGCAGTTTCCGACAATAAAAACGAATTTTGCCGTGTTAAAATCTGTTTTTTGAATGTATCAATTTCGCTCAACAAACCCAAAAGATGAATATTTTTTATTGTCAATTGAGCGGTGTTATAGGCTCTAAAACACTTCAAATAAAACTCGTAAGTTTCTATAAACAACGGACATAATCGTTCTTGAATAAAATTTTCGGAAACCAAAGTTTTTCCTTTTAAATTTTTCGGCTGCCACGCATATTCATGCGGATTTGCGTAGGCTTTTACAATTGTTGGCGTAAATTCCTCAAAAGTTTTTATTTTAGAAAACAAGCCCAACGCACCTTTTTTTCCATTACTAAAATCGTCTATCACATAGCCGTTTTGCGCAAGCGATTGTTCAAAAGTTGCTGAATATGAGGCAAGTTGCTGTTCTATTTCTTTGCAAAACTTTTTGCAATTCGCTTTCACGTTTTCCAAAAATTCCCGATTAAGCACATTTTCCAAATCCAATTCTTTGGTTTTGAAACTTTCTTTATTCAGATTTTTGGCAAAATCCTGCAAATAATGCTCCACATTCCACTGCTTGCCTTCCTCTATTTGCTCCTGTATAAAATTCCAATACCATTCTTTTAAATCGGCATCGGTAGCCATGTGATTGATAGTTTCTTCTATTGCCTCGGCAACAATTTCCTCATCGTCGAGCAACAGGTTGAACGATGCGCCAATGCCCAATTCACGGGTCATATTGCGCAGCACGCGCTGAAAAAACGAGTCTATGGTCTCTATGGAAAAGTGCGAATAGTTATGTAAAATCTTTTGCAGCGCCTCTTCGCACCGCTTAGCAATCACTGCCGCCGGAATGTTCGTTTTTTCGGCTATTTTGCTGCAATAATCAGGCTCCAGCCCTTTGCTCAACCCATACAACACCGACATGATGCGGCTTTTCATTTCGGCAGTGGCTTTGTTGGTAAACGTTACCGCCAAAATATGCGCATAATTCGCCGGATTTTCCACAAGAATACTAATGTACTCCACCACCAAACTAAAGGTTTTTCCTGCTCCCGCCGAGGCTTTGTATATATAGAGAGATTTTTCCATTTAGAACGTTTTGGAACGCAGATAACACGGATAACACGGATTTTCGCAGATTTCTTACCGATAAATCTGCGAAAATCCGCGTCATCTGCGTTATCCGTGTTCTTAAAATTACGCAAGCAATTTTTTCACAACCTCGGAAATTACTTTTCCATCAGCTTTTCCGGCAAGTTGTTTGCTTACAATTCCCATTACTTTGCCCATATCTTTCATGCCTTGTGCGCCGGTTTGCGCTATGCTGGCAGCTACTGCCGCGCTAATTTCTTCAACACTCATTTGCGCAGGCAAATATGCCGCAATCACATCGGCTTCCTGTAATTCTTTGTCGGCTAAGTCATTGCGGTTTTGCGCTGTAAATTCGGCAGCCGAATCTTTACGTTGTTTTACCAATTTTTGAATTATTTTCAACTCTTCGTCGTCGCTCAATTCGGCATTTGCGCCAATGGCGGCTTTGGCTACTATGAAAGCGGTTTTTACGGCACGCAATGCTTCTAATTTGTGCGTTTCTTTGTTTTTCATTGCCGACATTAGGTCGGTGGCTATTTGTTTTGTTAGTACCATTTTTTTAGTTATTAGAAATTTAATGACAAAAGTACTATTATTCTTGCTAATCATGAGCGAGTTAAACAAAAATATCTTCAAAAATTTAAACAATTGCTTACTCGGTTTTCAAAAAAACATTACATTTGTATAATTGTACGAGAAAATAAATCGGGCTATTGCAAAAAAAAATAAAAATCCACAGGGTTTTACTACTGAGCCTAAAATATATCAACTAAATAATTCAATCATGAAAACAACTTTTTTTAAACTTTCGTTATCATTTTTGTTCGCGGTTATTTGTGTAAACAGCGTTATGTCGCAGACATACACATTGGTCTGGCAAGATGATTTTTGCGGACCATCGTTAGATGCATCTGTATGGAATATTGAAGTGAGGTATGACGGCGGCGGTAATAATGAATTACAATATTATACCGACCGCACGGATAATGTGTCGATTGGCATAGAGCCTGTTTCCGGCAAAAGCTGTTTGATACTTACCGCCAAAAAGGAAACCTACGGAACCGGAGGCAACCAAAGAACAGCTACTTCCGGAAGGGTAAATACGCTGAATAAAATGTACGTCCAATACGGCAAGATAGAAGCCCGTATCAAACTTCCGAAAACAGCTAACGGACTTTGGCCCGCTTTCTGGATGCTGGGGAGTAATATCAACGACTCAGGATTTGGGTGGCCTACTTGTGGCGAAATAGATATTTTGGAAATGGGAAATGCTGCGGGAATTTCAGCCGGCACACAGGAGAGATATTTTAACGGAGCCCTCCATTGGGGATATTATACCAGCGGGAATTATCCTAATTATGGCAATCACGTAACAAACGCTTACAGTTTACAGGACGATTTTCATCTTTATACATTGGAGTGGGATGCGAACAGCATAAAAATGTATTTGGATAAAGACAAATATCCCAGCGTGGCGCCTTATTATCAAATGAATATTACCGGTACTAACGACGATAGAGGAGGTCAATATGCCGGATATAATTATTTTAGACATCCGTTTTTTATAGTATTTAATTTAGCTGTCGGCGGAAACTTTCCGGGCATTTTTAACATAAACAATGTTACGGCGTTAAATGCAGGAGATGCAAAAATGTATATAGATTATGTAAAAGTCTATCAGAAAAACGATGCAGGGCAAAGCTATTTCGGACCTGCCGGACAGACTACAGATTGTGTGGCAGGTCCCACAGTTCCCGTTACCGGCGTATCGTTAAAAAACTCTACAACTCTACTTGATACCGGAACAGAGCAACTTACGGCAACTGTAAGTCCAAGCAGCGCTACCGATAAAAGAGTAACTTGGAGCAGCAGCAATACAAACGTTGCCACCGTAAGCAATACCGGTTTGGTAACTGCTAAAACTGCCGGTACTGCTACGATTACCGCTACCACAGCAGACGGCGGCAAGACTGCCGCTTGTGTAGTAACTGTCCAAGAAAACGTTTGCAAAACAAATATTTTAGCTACTATACCATTAACGCTTGGAAATGTCTTTTTTACACAAGATGGTGTTGAAAATTGGGCTCCGTCAACAAATTATAATGCTGCATGGGCAAACAATGAATTGACCATTCGGTTGGGTAATGCCACTGTTGGCGAATGGCATGCTCAAATTCCGTTGGTAGCTGCCGAAACAGCATTGACTAATGGAAAAGCGTATCTGCTGTCATTTACTATTCAAACCGACAAGGCATTGCCTCGCGTATATATGAAAGCGCAACGCGACGGGCAAAATGACAATTTTGTTGATGTTCCCCCGTTGAACATTCCTGTCGGAACAACAACTGTTAAATATATTTCTACAAGTAGCGCCACCGGTTTTAACAGGGTTTTATTCGATTTTGGCGGAAATCCGGCAAATACAAACATTACAATTTCAAATATACAAATCTGCGGTGATTATGGTGCCTGTATAAATGTTACAACCCAATTACGCGACACAATCTGCCTAAACGAATCATACAACAAAAACGGATTTTCGCTACCCGTACAAACCACAGCAGGCAAAGTAAATGATTTGCTGATGTTGAAAACTGCGCAAAATTGCGATAGTATTGTTAGGTTGGAATTGGTTGTGAAAGTTTGTATTCCCGGCTGCACCGACGAAACCGCCACCAATTACAACCCGGCAGCCACCAACGACGACGGCTCGTGCACGTTTACCGATTGTAGCGCTGTTTTAGAGCAAGTGCAATCATTGAAAACCGATACCGTTGCCTTACATGCTCAAATTCGTGAATTACAAAAACAATTAGAAACAGTGCAAACGCAATTGAACACTGCAAATGGCTCAATTTCGCAAAAAGACGGAATTATCGGCAATTTGAATACACAAATTACTGATTTAGAAAATGGTTTGAACGATTGCAGCGGAATTGTTACAGCAAAAGACGGAATAATCGGAAATCAAAATACGAAAATTACTGATTTAGAAAATGGTTTGAACGATTGCAACGGAATTGTTACGGCAAAAGATGGAATAATCGGAAATCAAAATACGAAAATTGCAAATCAGAATACGGAAATCGCAAATCTCAAATCCGATACTACAAATTTAAAAGGTCAAATTTCAGTTTTAACAAACGAAAAAGCAGACTTACAAGAAAGTTTAGATGCTTGCATTTCCAACGATACCGATGCGTTGGTTGAAAGTCTGCAAAATCAACTAACAACAGCCAACGGTACGATTTCGCAAAAAGACGGAATAATCGGCAATTTGAATACGAAAATTACCGGTTTAGAAAATGATTTGAGCAATTGCAACGGAATTGTTACAGCAAAAGACGGAATAATCGGAAATCAAAATACGAAAATTGCAAATCAGAATACGGAAATTGCAAATCTCAAATCCGATACTACAAATTTAAAAGGTCAAATTTCAGTCTTAACAAACGAAAAAACAGACTTACAAGAAAGTTTAGACGCTTGCATTTCCAACAATACCGATGCCTTGGTTGAAAGTTTGCAAAATCAACTAACAACAGCCAACGGTACAATTACGCAAAAAGACGGAATTATCGGAAATAAAAATGCGGAAATCGCAAATCTGAATGATGAAATCGCAAATCTCGAACTATTGCTCAAAAATTGCGCAGGCGACCCTACGGATTTACTTGCGCAAATAGCAAGTTTGAGCTCAAAAATTGCCAATTTAGAAAGCGACACCACACAATTGCGAAATTCAATTGCGAATTTAGAAACTGATTTGAGCGATTGTGAAACCGAAAATGCAACGTTGATAATTCAAGTAGAAAACTTACAAACACAACTCGACAATTGCGGCACAACCGATACGCAAAATCTTCGTTCATCGGGTATTCAAATTTTTCCAAATCCCACAACAGGAATTGTGAATGTAAGTAAAGCAAGCGAACTAAAAGTTTATTCGTTGCAAGGCGCATTGTTGTACGAAACTTTTGGTACACAAGTCGATTTATCGACTTACCCGCAAGGGGTGTATCAATTGCACATAAACGGCGACGTTGTAAGGGTTGTGAAGAAATAATATTCCTCTGTAAACCTGTTAAGTTTCAAAAACTAACAGGTTTTTTTAATATTTCTCCCGATGAATACGCTCCACCAAAGCCCTCGACACATCAAATTCTTTACGACGTTCTACCATATTACCAATTGCTATAATTGATTCTATTTCAATGTTTTCGGGAATACCTAACACTTGTTTTATATAATCAGCAGCCAATATACCGCTTTTATGAAAGCGTTTGCGCACTTGCACCCAGCACGAGCCAAGACCCAAATCTTCGGCGGCAAGTTGCAAATAAATTGATGCTATCGAACAATCTTCAACCCACACATCGCTTTTTTGCGGGTCAGCGCAGACTACAATTGCCAACGTGGCTGTTTTGAGTAAGGCAGAGCCATGTTCTTTACAGTCTGCAAGTTGCTGTATGGTTTCGGTATTTTGCACCACCACAAATTCCCATGGGTTGCTGCTTTTGCTTGCCGGCGACATTAAAACGGTTTGCAATAAGGTTTCTAACTGTTCGGCGGTTACTTTTTCGCCGGTAAATTTTCGTGTGCTGCGGCGGGATTGCGCGAGAGAGAGGAATGAGGTCATAGTGTAAGAGCCCCCTCCCGACCTCCCCCTCAAGGGGGA
>WQTX01000053.1 GCA_009786075.1 Bacteroidota bacterium
TTCCCTGCCCGCCTACGCCTGCTAAGATGATGTTTTTGTTCATTTTTTTAGGATTTTAGGTTTTAGATACAAGATACAAGGATTTTACTCTTTCGTGTCTTGCGTCTTTTAGTCTTATGTCTTTTAGTCTCGTGTCTATTAAACTATTTTTTGCAAATATAATAAACTCTACTGTATTTTACAACTTAAAAAATGTTTTTCAGTGATACACGCATTAAATGTATCGTTACTATACACATCGAATACATGTGATAGCGGCACAAAAAACATATCGCCAATTTTATAGGTAAAATATTCCGATGCTTTTGCAATTGCTTGATACAAAGCAACAAATTGATTTACAACATTACCGTTGAAAATAGTTTGATTGTTGTAATCGAACCGAATGTGCAGTTGCAGTATATCGGGCGCAAAAGCAATTGCATTGTTACTCACGGCAAACGAATGGTCGAATCCTCGTGCAATATCGGTAGGCAACGAAGCTGCATGCAAAGAATTAAGCGTATCAACAGCAACAAAATTCACGGCAACGCCCATTTCTTTTATATAACGCGGCACAAATTGCGGTTCTATATGTTTGCCTATTTTGTGCAAACTGCAATAAAAACCCACCTGCGCCCCGATGTGCGAACTGAAATTGGGCACATAAAAATCGTCGTTATTTCGCAAAATCGCAGTATCGGGCAGGCTCGAAAAGGCGAAATTTTGTGAGGTTTCGAGTGGAGTGTTGAGGGTTATGATTTTCATGTTTTAGTTTGAAAGTTGACAAGTTGACGAGTTTAGTGATGTGAAATAAAAAACTTATAACAGTTTAATATTAGGCTACGCACCTTATGCTGCGTTTATGTATTTTTACTACAAAGATTAACGGTGCTCTGCACCTTAAATACAGGCGAAAAAGTTGCGTAGCAACGTAATATTTGTAGGTATTAATGTTTGTTGTTAGTAAGGTGCAGAGCACCGTAATATTGTTATAAATTGTTTATTTCGCATCTCCTAATAGTCTTGTGTTTAAAAATTTATTCCCTATTCAAAAACCGAATCAAAAAATAACCACCCAAAATTTGCAGCAACATTCCCGGCACACCCATTCGCAAATCATTGAATGCAAGCGTTATATTTTGTGCAATTGCCCATTCGGCAAAAAAGCCGAAAATTTGGCTCACAACTACCACCAAGGCAATTATTGGCACTGTAATTTTTTGGAAATAACGAGCCGCAATACTTGCACACACAGCAAGAATAAGTGATTTTGCAATAATAATCGGTAGTATATGCATTGCCGGCATGCCCACTAAAATATGACTAAGCAACGGCGAACAAAGCGCCGTAAACAACCCCACATACAAACCATAATGAAAAGCCCCGATAAGCGTGAAAAAGAAAATCGGCAAGAAAATATGTCCGCCATTGGGCACTGCGTGAAAAAGCATGGGAAATAAAATATTGCCTGCAATAAATAAAGTGGCAACAATGTAGGTTTTGGCGTTGCTCAGCGGCAACCATAATGGGTAGGTTAAGTTCATAATTTTAGTTTTAAAAGCCCCCTAAATCCCCCTCAAGGGGGACTTGGAGCAATGGTTAATATTTAATATTGTGTCTTTTGTGTTTATTCATTTCTTTTCTATAGCTTCAGAAAGTCCCCCCTGAGGGGGATTTAGGGGGCTGGACTTTTCTGTAAAAAATTTCGTATAATCTCTATTATTTCGGTTGCATCATTCGTATTAGCACAAAGCATTTCCACCGGACACATACCGGTTTGCATGCGATTTTGTATAAAATCAACACACTGTTCGTATTGCACCGGAATATTCGCAATCTGCAAAATTTCGAGTGCCGGTTTACTTATTATAGTTGTATAAAGTTCACGCACACCGCCAAAAATCATACAGGCTGCTGCGCCTTTTCCCACAATTTTGTCGGCAACTTGTGCGCCTTGCAAAAATTCGGGGCACATTTGCGTTAACTCAAACAAATCAGCTACTCCCCTTTTATAAAACTCACGAATTTCATCGCCGTTTTGTATTACACACGAAAGTTGCGGATTGTTTTTCAGTATTTCAATTACATTAACCATTAATCACTAACCATTAACCACTATAAAGTTTCCTGTTTCAACTGCTCCACAAAAGCATCTATACGCACCAATTCCTTAGGAATATCAATAGACTGCGGACAGTGAACATTGCACTTTCCACAACTGATACAAAACTGTGCCTGACGGAGTTTTTCAACCGAACGGTCGTAACCAATTAAAAACGCTCGCCGTGCCGCTCGGTAATTGGCATTTTGGCTTGAACTTGGCACATTGCCTTCGTTTACGGCACGATTGTAGAAAGTGAGAATACTCGGAATATCAATTCCATACGGGCAGGGCATACAATATTGGCAGGCGGTACACGGCACTGTCGGGTATTTCAACATGATTTGCGCCGTTTCTTCCAAAAGCGCAAGTTCTTCATCATTAAGCGGAACAAGTGGCGAAAATGTTGCCAAATTGTCCATCAAATGTTCCATGTAAGTCATGCCGCTCAGCACACTTATAACATTATCGGGTTGACCGGCAAAACGAAACGCCCACGAGGCTACGCTCGCTTCGGGTTCGCGCTGTTTTAAATTTGCGGTTAAATAATCGTTCAACGAAGCCAATCTGCCGCCCAAAAGCGGCTCCATAACCAATGCAGGAATATTGCGTTTGCGCAATTCGCCGTTCAAATATTCGGCATTCACATTGCGCCCACTCGCATGGCGATAATCCACATAATTTAATTGTATCATGGCAAAATCCCACACAAATTCGCCGCTATCGTAAAGCGAAAGCATATAATCGAAAAATTCCTGCGTACCGTGAAACGACCAACCGAGATTGCGAATGCGTCCGGCAGCTTTTTCCTTTTTCAAAAAATCGAGAATACCATTATTTATATAACGATTTTCAAACGACCACGAATCGCCAATGGCGTGAAGCAAATAATAATCCAAATAATCGACTTGCAAATTGCGCAACGAATTGTGATACATTGCCTTAGATTTCTCAAAACCATGAATTGTGGGGTCGAAATTCGATAACTTTGTAGAAATAAAATACGAATTTCGAGGGTGGCGGCTCAGCGCAATTCCTGTAGATTTTTCCGACCAACCCTGCACATACACCGGCGACGAATCAAAAAAATTCACACCATGTTCAATTGCCGTGTCCACAAGTTTATTTACTTGGTCTTGGTCTATTTCATCGCTACCATCTCGATTTTTTCGCAGGGGCAAACGCATGCAACCATAGCCCAAAAGCGAAATTTTGTCGCCGTTTTTTCGGTTTGTTCTGTACGTCATTTCTCCGGTAATTCTACCCGAAAGCCGTGCCATTGTTCGTTTATTCATGCCATTGCCGCAAGCACTCAAAGCACCCACCGCAAGCGCACTACCACCCAATACTTTTAAGAAATCGCGGCGGTTTATGTTTTTTTCTTGTGTCATAATGCTACAAAAATACTTAAAACTTCCGAATTTGGCATTATTTTACTTCCCGATTTGGCATTTTTCTAAAAAAATGTCCGAAGTATTCGGCGGCTAATTATACAAAAAAATATTTTCAAAATCTTTGAAATTAATTATTTTGGTTGTTTCTATTTGTTGTAGAGAAAGTAAATCTTTATCGCCTGTGATAAGAAAATCTATTTTGGCATCTATTGCCAAAGAAAGTAGATAATTATCTTTAGCATCACGACAAATATCAACCTTTGAAAATACATTAATCAATAATGCGTAATCGGCAAGCAATTCAAAAACACCTTTTATCTGCTGTTTTGAAAAATATCGCTCCATTTTGGGGCGATACAACACATCTTGCAATTCCGACAATTGTTCCGCACAAGTAACAATTTGGAAATGACCGTTGTAGATATAACTTTCGAGCCTCGCCAATGTTTTACCCATCAAAAACGAAATCCAAACATTTGTATCAATACCTATCTTAACCAAAGATTTGTTGCTCCGTTTCATACCGTTCTTTTCTTACTGCTTCTACTTCTGCGGTTATTTCGTCCATTGTCAATTCATTGCCAACAAAGGATTTTTGTAAATTCTTTACTTTATTAAGAAAAAGGATTTTTTTGAGTTCATTATAAATATATTCTCTGTCTTGTTCGTCCATAACACGAAACATATCAATCATTTGACGTCTATTGAGGCTCAAATTTATACTCCTTCCTCTTTGTCGTTGAACTGCCGTTGCCATAATTTCTGTTGTTTATTTTTTACAAAAATACTATAATTTTACAAAAAACAAAAGCCTTAGCAAAATTACTCTTGCTAAGGCTTGGGGTTTTGAATTATAAACTACGTTAGGATAGCATATTGTTATTTTATCTCATTTAGAACACTTTAACTAATGATACGATAATCATAATCGGGATTAAGATAACCAAAACCGGTAATAACACATTTAATATAGATTTTCCGATAGAAAACTTCTGAACTTCCGAAACTCCTATAACACAAAGAACAAATGTCCAAATAGCAAGTATAATTGTTAAAATCCCTGTAAACATAATAAAAATATTTGCTGCATAACCTGCACTCGCAAAGTCGCCATTTGCTTTAAACAACTCATTTCCCAATATACCAATTTGAAATATTAATAAAATCAACGTTGCTATCGAAGGAATCATAGCATACGAAATAATTCTCAAAATCGAATCCGTTTTACCTTCTCCTTTTAACCATTTTCCTGTCCAACTTATCAACGCCGAATACACCCATAGCGACACCCACCCTAAAAGTCCACCTCCAATAACAGCGGTTAAAATGATGCCCCACAAAGGCAAATTATCACCCCAATTTTTTGACATAGCTTGGTCAAATCCATTTGATATACCCGCAAAAACTAACAATATTAGTTCATATTTGCTGTATTTTCTATCATTGACATACTTAAAAACTTTTCTCGGCGAAGTCCAAATTTTAGTAAAAATATCATTGTCAGATAAGTTTTCTTGTTGTTCAAGGTTATCAATCACACTGTCTAAATTTTCTTGTTCCATTTTCTATTCCCTAATACGTGACGGGCGCAACTTTTAAATTAATTTTGAATTATTTTTCCTTGTAAACTTTTCACATACACATATATAAAAAAAACGGACTTACTAAATCCATTCGTGAGGTCTTAAGATACCCATAACAACAATTAAGTAAATCCGCATCATTGCGGCTTACTCTTATTGTTATCTTCTGAAAATTTCTTAAGTTTCACGAATGAAGAACACAGCAAACGCTATTCTACAACATGTATCATAAAGTGTTTGTTGACACTATTTTTTATTTTTATAATTACACAAATATATTAATTTTTGGAATACGCAAACAATTTATTGTGATTTTTTGCCAAAAATTTGTTGCTCATATTATTGAATATACTATCTTTGTGGTAATTAGTTAATCGAAAAATCACAAAACAATACAATATGTCGCAGCAAACGGAACACAATGACGAAATTGCATTTGAAATCAACAACGATAGCAATGAACTTGAAACAACTGATTTGCAAGAAGATACACCTAATTCTCAAACTCAAAAATCATCAAAACCCATGAAAAAAACTATACTTATTATCAGCGGAATAATTCTTTTATTTGCCGGATTTGTAGGCTATATGCTCATGTTTCAACCACAATTGGTGGCGCAGCATTTTTCGTTTTTTACAAAAAAACCGGCACCAACTATTCCCGCAACTTCGGTGTTAATCAACAATTATCAATCGTTTGACGTGCAAAATTTAATGAGCGAAGCGCAGTTGCTTGCTCAAATTAGTGCCGATTTAAACCCTCGTCCGCAACCTATTGTAATACACCCTGTGCCTCGCATTGTAACACGCGGTTTTATTCAAACGCCTACGTGGGTTATTGTTACCAACACATTTACTGCCGAAGCTCAAGCAATACGCAACGTAGCGCAAAATGCAAAAAATGGCGTGCGTAGAGGCGGTTATTTTTGGGCACCTGATTATATTCCCGGCGCACAAGGCAATTTCAGAACATACATAGGATTTTTCGACACAAAAGAAGATGCCGAATTGCGTATTGAAAATGAGCCCGCTATTGCTCAAATGTTCCCTAATTATACTATTCAACGACTTCAATAATTTTTTAGGAATTTAGGGAATAGGAATTAGGAAACTGTTATTCAATTACTCAATTATTCAGTTATTCAATATTATTATGAGCAATCAAACAGAAAATACCAACAATTTGGTAATTGAGCCAAATGAAAACAACACATTTGTGGGAGAAACTCCAACAAACGCACCGGAAAACGACAGCACTGAAAATACTATTGTTGGGGAAAAACGAACAACAAAGGGAAAAGTAGGAATATTATATTCTATCATCGTTATTCTTATTATTGGCGGTGGGGCGTTCTATGCCTACACCTTTCATCGCGATTTTATAGCGCAATATATTCCTTTTATACAAACTACACAAACGAATGCTTCGACAGGTTCGACAGGTTCGACAGGCTCACTGACCACAGGCTCAGCAACCGGTGCTGCAACAAACGATGAAGCAAACAATGCTTCGGCAGGCTCAGCAACCGATGCTTCAACAAATTTGGAAACCAATGCCTCAACAACCTCAACAACCGTGAGCGACGAAGCAGTTGCCGATGCAATAACCGAAAGTTTACAACAAAGTGCCGCGCAACAACAAAGCGCAAAAATCGCAACACGTGAAAAAACCATAACTCAAAACGCTGAAACACAAAGCGGTTTCAAAAAACCATTATCTCGTCCGTGTTGGGTAATAAGCGTGAGCAGTGTTGCCAAAGAATCAGTCGCAAAAGTCTGCGCCGAGGAATTACGTGCCGCCGGACAAAAAGCCGATTATTATTGGATTCCCGATTATGTGAGCAACGGAAATAAATATTTCAAAGTGTTTGTAGGTACATTTGCTACAAAAGCCGAGGCGCAACAACACTTGGCGAATGGTGGGCTGGCTGATGGTGCGTATGTGCTTAAAGTTGAATAAGACAATATGCCAATAAATTAGTATGCCAATGTACTAATAATAAGGCAATTAATTGTACTCATTAGCTATATTGGCACATTAGCACATTAGCACATTAGCATATTGGCACATTAGCATATTGGCACATTAGCATATTGGCACATTTATTTTCTCACTCTGTTTGGATTTTTTTCGATAAAACTTTTCCACGAGTTGCCCCCTTTTCCCACTCCGGCAAAAGGATTTTGCGATTCATAATAATGGCACAACGCAACAGCCAAAGCGTCGGTTGCATCAAAAAAATCGGGCATTTCGTCGATTTTTAAAAGTTTTGAAATCATTGTTGCCACTTGCTCTTTCGATGCGGAGCCGGAGCCGGTAATTGCCATTTTTACTTTTCGCGGCGCATATTCGCTTATTGGAATTTCGTGATTTAGCCCAACAGCCATTGCCACACCCTGCGCTCGCCCCAATTTGAGCATTGATTGTACGTTTTTACCAAAAAACGGGGCTTCCAACGCCATTTCGTCGGGACAAAATTCTTTGATAATACTATCGAGACGGCTGTAAATTTTTTGTAATTTTAGGTAATGGTCGTCAAATTTCGAGAGATTGACCACGCCAAGCGTGAGCAGTTCAAGCGATTTGCCCGAAACTTTCAGCAAACCGTAGCCTAAAACTGTGGTGCCGGGGTCAATTCCTAAAATTATTTTTTCCATTACTAAAAAAATTGGATTGCTTCGTTCCTCGCAATGAGGCTTTTTCGTTGGTTTGTGCTAACCTTCAAAAGAGCGTCATTGCGAGCAAAGCGAAGCAATCCATTTATTATAAATTCAACAAATACCGTTTAAACGCCGCATAATTCCCTTCCATAGTATCGAATTTTTCGGGTTTTGCCTCTATGCCTTGCAGGCTTGCAGGCAATTCGGGGTCTATGCCGATGTTTTCAATAATTGCATCGGGGAATTTTGCAGGGTGCGCGGTTTCGAGTGAAATAATTAATTCATTTTCAGAAATTTGTGCGGTTTTAATGTAATCTTCAACACACTTCCAGCCTACTGCGCCATGCGGTTCAAGCATTACTTTGTAGGTGTTCCATGTGTTTTTTATGGTTTGTTTGGTTTCGTCATCGCTTACGCTTAGGGCAAAAAAATCACGATTCATAGCTGCAAAATCGGGTTGTTTCAGAATTGCACCTTTTTCGTCCATATTACCGCCGTACAATTCTACCAGACGAGCTAAATTACTTGGGTGTCCCACGTTCATAGCACTTGAAAGACAATCGATTGACGGCTCAATTTTTGAATATGTTTGTGTTTTAAGCATTTGCTCAAATTCATTGTTGGCATTGCTCGCAATCAAAATTTTTGCAATTGGTAAACCCATTTCACGGGCAATTACACAGCCCATCATATCGCCAAAATTGCCCGAAGGAATACAAAATGTAGCTTTTTCGGTTGCTGAGCCTGTCGAAGCATCGCCATTTTTCGCCAAACGAGAATAGGCATAAAAATAATACACCGCTTGCGGAATTAAACGCCCAATGTTGATTGAATTTGCGCTGGTAAGTTGCAAATGAGCAAGGTCGGCATCGGAAAACGCCTCTTTTACCATAGCTTGCGCATCGTCGAATTTTCCGTCAATTGCCACTACGTGAATATTTTTTTGCAGCGTAGTCATTTGTTTGCGTTGACGAAGCGTAACCTCATCTTTGGGGAACAAAATAGCAACACGAATTGTTGGCAAGTCGTAAAACGCATGAGCTACAGCACTTCCGGTATCGCCCGAAGTGGCAGTTAAAATCAGTTTATGTTCGCCTTTTTGGTTAAGGAAATATTGCATCAATCTACCCATTGCCCGTCCGGCAAAATCTTTGAACGACGCCGTTGGACCTTGGTCAAGACGCATAATGTATTTTCGGTCGCACACGTTTTCGAGCGGAATATCGAAATTATAGGCATCTTCGCACAATGTTTGCAACGTGTCGGCAGGAATATCGGCAGCGAAAAATTTGCTAAATACCGCACAGGCTATTTCAGCATACGTTTTTGAACTAAACGCTTGGATTTCCTCAACTGTAAACGTTGGAATATATTCGGGCATATACAAACCCTTATCGGGAGCTAAACCTTGCAACAATGCTTCGCCGAAATTCACACGCGGCGAACCGTGATTAGTAGAATAAAATTGAACTGATTGTGCCATTTGTTTTATTTTTCGCCATTTTATCATTGATACGACACTACTCTCACTGTTCTCGTACCCGCTTTCACGAAATACACTCCCTGCGTTTTCAACGGTACATTGGCTTGTGTGCCGGTAGCAATACTACTATGCACCAATGCTCCGCTTGCGCTGTATATGCTCAACAATTCACCTGCCGTTAGTCCCGTTACATACAACACACCGTTGTTAGCCCAAGCTTGGAGCGGATTTGCGGCTGTTACGCCGGTAATTGAGGTGGGTTCACTTACTGTTATAGTAAAATCTTGCGTGTAGGGCGTATCGGTAGCCGTGCCATATACGATTGTTGCTGTAACGATAACTGTTCCCGCCGCTGTGGTGTTAAGCGTATTGTCTGTAATTGTTGCGCCGGTCGTGCCTGCGTCTTTTACCGACCATGTGATTGTCTGATTAGAAGCATTGGACGGAGTAACCGTACCTGAAAGGGTTAGCGGTATTTCTGCCGTTGCCTCCGTAGGTACGCCTGTGATGTTTGTTACCTCGACAAACGTGGTTTTAAGGTAGGATTTCATAACATTGAGTTCTTCCCAGCCATAGCTAAAATAACCGATGATAATCCTGCCTCTTTCGTTCATAGTTTTCAGACGCTGAAACACATTACCTCCTTGAGTAAAATCTAATTTCTCAAAATCAAATACGAGTGCTCCGAAAGGACCTATGTCGGACTTAAAAATACCGTTTGCACCGTTCAACAGCGGTTCCGCTTGCGACCAATCAATTGATTCGGTCAATATATTAATCTGTACACTTCTGGAAGTACTGCTGCTTGGTGGTCCGGCGAGTTCCATTACAAGGTGCGTGGCTGTTCTTAAAACACCAACCGGCAGGTCTTTGCCAACAAAACCACTGTCTTCGCATACATGACCGGTTGTAGACCAGCCACGCTGCCGGTTAACCGCACCAGCTGTAGCTGTCGGAACAAAAGGCAACGGGAATATAGACGGGTCGCGAACCACAGCAGGAGGTGTCATATCTCCGGTACGTTCAAGAATAAGTATATCAACATCGGCACCTGCCTTGTAATTGTTAGCAGTGGCGGAGCCGTCAACTCCCACACCTTCATTCACAAAGAATAATTCTATGATACATTTACCCGCAGGGAGGTAAAATTCTTTGTCGCCTTCGTAGCTTTCTGCGCTTTCCCAATTTTGGTCAACAAGCGGAGTGTTTGGCTCAATAACGAAAGTGCTAAGAATGTTTTGTTTGGCATCTCTAAGCACGACCGTCTGTTTAGACGATGTGCTGTTTGCCGCACCCAACGTAGCTTTGTAAGCGCCCGCTTTTTCCACATTCAACTCATAGCGTATCCATTCGCCTATGTACGTTTGGGTAATGTGTGCTTCGTTGTGTCCGCGTCCGCCTTTAATATTAACCGGACCATATCTGTCTTCGGAACGCCAAGCATCGGCATTGTCTTTGGCATATACTTGTTTTGTGAAATGGGCGTTGTAATGTTCTTTATCATCGGCGCCATAGAAAAACACCACACCATCGAACATCCAATCAATCAAGTCTATGGCGTACGGTGCATCGGCTTTTATATCGTGAACATAGATAAAAGGACAAGGTTCAGTGCTTTCTTTGCTTAGGAACTCTTGATAAATTTTATCTAAATTTTCAAACGCTTCGTCGATATTTTCTTGTGTGGCAAGTCGCAAGTCATACACAATCACTGCCGCATCTAAAACTTTCTGTACTTCGGCTTTTGAGCCGAATGGGAATTGACCTTCCCATCTACCTTCGGAAGATACGGCGAGTTTTGCCGTAACCGTTTCAATCAAGCTGCCAAGCGCAGTTTTATCGGTATTCGGGTCGAGTGCGTAATACGCATCATACAATGCGATATACATAGCATGAATATCTGCTGCCGGTGATGTTGCTGTAATAGCTTCCGCTTCGGTGATTTTTTGTTGAAATGCGTCCCAAGTTGCTTGCGTAATGTTATTTTCCGGTACTGATTTCATGCCCGGAATCAAACTTTGCAAATCGGCGAAGTCTGCCATCTTTTTGATAGTTATGACATCGATTAACGCATCGTCTTCGGCGCGATAAGTAGAAAATGTAAGACTTTTGCCGTCAACGCTCATAATTGAATATTGCGCTTTGTTGTCCTGTTCGTGTCCGTAGGCAACCCATGGCTGCATTTCCAAAGCGTAGAATTTTGCAGTTGCTCCCGATAAAGCCATATATTGTATGCCTTTGGGCTGTATGAAAGTGCCGGGATTAGCTTTTATTGCATTAGTTTCATCTATATCAAGAACTGTGGGCATTTGATATTTCATAATCTCGTTGCCCTGCATAAAACGTGAACGTGCATACACGTGGTCGTGTCCGTTGATGGTTAAGTCAATGCCATATTTGTCTAAGAAAGGCGACCATGTAGCCTGCATGTTATATGAATCGGCATATCCTTTGGGGCTGGCATGTGAGCCGCCGCCGTAGATGTTATGATGGAACAGGGCTATTTTCCATGTAGCATCGGGGTACGATGCAATTGCCTGCTCCATAAATTCTTCATGAAATTCGGTTTTTGTAATTTGAGAATTGATAGATATATATAGTGTATTGCCGTATTGGAAATAATAGTTGCCACCGGCGCGAAGTCGCGAAGTATCGGCATCGGTATCTTTCAAATCACTATGATTAGGCCAGTTGTATACTTTATCCATAAATCCGTCGGGGTCAATTCCGACTCTTATGTCAACTACGTCGTGATTGCCGATAGTAACTGCCACAGGAAGTTTTTTGAGTTCCGCCGGAGATAAATATGACTCTAATTCGTCTATATCATTGGAGTAGTTGGTTTGGTCGCCGGCAATAAGCATAAAAGCAGGACCGCCGCCGGTTTTCTCTGCTTGCGCTACTGCCGCAGGAACCGTTTTCAACCACTGACCTCTGTCGCCGGAGCTACCGATTTGCGGGTCGCCAACCGCTATAACGGAGTATTTGGCATTTGGGTCATAGGTCTTGAAAGTATAGATTTTGCTCCAGTTTTCTGCGTTGCCATCGCCCACGCGGTATTTGTATTCTGTATTTTTCGCAAGTCCGGTTACGGTAACTTTATTGGTGCTAAAACCATGTACGCCGGTTGCGTTTACGCCGGTAAATAGCTGCTCTTCCGAAGTCAACGGCATAAGTTGGAGTACTGCTGCATTGGCTGTGCCCGCTTTGGTGAACCATGCAAAATTCATTTCCGATGCGTTAGCTCCCGGAGTAATCGTAATGTGCGAAGCAAATTGCGAGGGTTCAGGGATTGACAATGTTATGCTTTCAAAAATTTCAAATTCTTTTGCGAGGTTAACACCATTTACGTTATTTCTCGCATCGCCGCCCCTTTGATTGATTGCTACAGTATAGTCATCGGTTGGGTCTCCTCCTTTGTCAACGGTAATAAGAATGTATATTGCAGTTGCATACGTATTTGTGCTTGCATTGTAAATCATGTTTTGCGGAATATTGATTTCCGAATCGGTACCGCCGCTAGTTATAAGAGACGAAATCGCGATTTTACCGGCAGCCATATTAGCCTGTGTGGCAAAAGAATAATCTTCTATTTCGGGAGCGTTGCCCGATAAATCAGTCCATACTAAAATTCGTCTGCTGGTATTGTATGCTGTTCTGAACGGAAGTCTCAAAACGCCGCCTATTATGGGTAGATTTTCTGCGTCGAATTTGATATTATCAAGTTTAAGCACTTGACCGGGGATAGAACCGGAGGCACCGCCGGGGCTACCCATGTAGCTTACATTCGAGTCGTCACCGGCAGGGAACGTTTTCCAAGTAAGTCGGCTCGCCGGTTCGGGTATAATTAATTCTATTTTGTCAAGTTTATTAAAGTCAAGATTCGTTCCGCCGCCCCTTTGGTTTCCAAGCACGTCATACGCTTGTCCGCCGGCGTCTGTGGTTATAATAACATACATTGTAGTTGCAAGATTAGTCCCATCGTAGAGCAGTGCTAACGGAATCGATATACTTCCAAAATTGTCTGCGGGTTCCAAACGAGGGTCAATTCTCACGACTTTGCCAGCCGTTTGATTTGCCGGTGAAGCAAAAGTAAAATCTTCTATATCGCCAATGTCTCCCGATAAATCTGTCCATGCCACAATTCGTCTTTGACTACCGGCGTTCTTATCAGCAGCATAAGTAATGTTCAAAGTACCACCCGCATCTGAGAGGTTCCCCTTGTCGAATTTAAGATTTTCCAATTTGAGCACATGGTTGTTTGTACCAATACGGCTCACATTCGCATCTCCAGAATTAATCTTCCACGTAAATGTTTGCGCCATCGCCGGCATTACCGCCGCCGTTAGTACAATCATCACTGTTACGGCGGCTTTCAGTAAGCCTCCGCTAATCCCTCCGAAAAAGTGGGATTTTGTCGTTTTACTTTCTTTTGAATTTTTTTGTGTCATTGTCATCATATTTATTCGGGTTTTTATTTATGTATTTATCAATTAAAATTTCGGAACTTTAAATATTAAAAAATTACAGTGGCACAAAAGTAATGCTTTTTTTTTTAGAAAACAAAATATTTTTTATTTCAACTTCCGCACCACACTTTCGGCTGTTTTTTCTCGAGCTGTGTCCGTCCCTTATTTGGCGTAAGTTTGCAAACTTGTGCCTCTTATTTTCAGGTACAAGTTACAAAATTGCAGCAGATGGGGCAAACTTAACCAAAATTGTCATGTACAAACACTATGATTTTAAATTTAATGACTGAAAAAATTGTCTAAAATCGGTCAATTCTTTGTCTGAAAACATTTTTTTGTCTAACAAAGTCGCAACTCCTTCTCCATGATACAACATAAAAAAACTTTTGGTTTCTTTCTTTTTATAAAAACCTGTCCATTTTTGAATAGCATCAATAGTTTCTCCTTTTGTATGAATTGAATCGTTTGTCAATCTATAATTCAATTGTTCTTGAAATATTCTATTTGTCCTATAATTTTTTTTGCTCTGCCAAAGTGCAAGAATTGGAGAAATGAAAAATCCCAATAATATAAGTAAAATAAAATACTGATTTGAACCCCAAATATCGCTCGTATTTATAAGAGAGAGTATCAAAAGAATAGAAATACCTATTATAAAAACTAAATAAACCGGTCTTTTAAAAGTCAATCCCAAAAGAAGATTTCGATAATCCTCATATCTAATTTTTCCTGTTACATTGATATCAAGAGTATCTACATAATCAACTTTTTCTTCTGTTTTTTTTATTTTCTTGATACCGCTCTTTAATCCCACAATAAGCAAAGTGATAAAAATAACAAAACCAACAGCATTAACTATAATTTCTTTCGGTGTCATTCCTACCGGTGTTTCGCTTTCAAAAACTGTAAACATAATGATAGCAAAGGCAAATATCAGCAAAAAAATTGAGCATACAATTATCAGTAGCCACCCGAAAATCTTTTTCATGGTATTCTTTTTTAATCAATTATCATTTTATTTTCCTATAAATTTTTCCACAAACTCTTTCGACACATTTTTCCGCTCCGCCAAATCAACAATTTGTTCCTGCGAAATTGCACCAACGCCAAAATTCTCGGCTTGCGGGTGTGCAATTACAATTCCCATAGTCGATGCAACAGGTTCTAACATAAAGTTTTCGGTTAAATTCATTGCAATATTTTCAATCTGTAATAATTTCGCAATCGTAGCTTTTTCGCTATGGTCGGGACACGAAGGGTAGCCATAAGCCGAACGAATACCTTGATATTCGTCTTGTAGCAATTGTGAAATTTCTAAATTTTCATGTACGCCAAAACCCCAGATTTCTTTTCGGATTTTTTCGTGAATGTATTCGGTGGCGGCTTCGGCAAGGCGGTCGGCAAGGGTTTTTATTAATAAGGCGGAATAATCGTCGCCTTTGTCGGAAAATGTTTTGGCAAATGCCTGAATTTCGGCACCGGCAGTTACGGCAAAGGCGGCAATATAATCTTGCACGTTTGAATTTTGTGGAGCAATAAAATCGCTTAAACACAAATTTGCCGCGCCGTTTGCTTGCAGTGTTTGTTGGCGCAGATTGTGTAAAGTAGTTTTGCGTTGCATAACTTCGGCTATCGCATATTTGTCGTCTATCGGAAACGCAATAACATTTTCGGTATAGTTCACAACAATATCATCGCCAATTGAATTTGCTTTAAAAATACCGACCGATGCTTGCGCGCGCAAATTTGGCTGTTGCGCTAAAGTTTGCAACATTGCCAGTGCATCGTCATATAATTTTTGTGCCTCTTCATTTTCACTCAAAATCTGCGGATATTTTCCTTTCATTTCCCACGCATGGAAAAAGTATGTCCAATCAATGTAGGGAATAATTGTTTCGTAGGGAATACCATTTATATATTGTACGCCCAATTGTTGCGGCGTGCAAATATCTTCTTGTGTCCACTGTAATTGCAGTTTATTTGCACGAGCTTCGGAAAGCGGCAGCATATCGTTTACTGCTCGATTGTTATATAATTGTTGTATGCGGGCATATTCCTGTTTGAGTTCGGCGATATACGTTTCTTTGTTTGCGCCAAGCAATGCGCTGCACACGGCGGCACTTTTCGAGGCATCGCCCACGTGCACCACCACGCCCGAATATACCGGCGCAATTTTCACGGCAGTGTGAATTTTACTTGTGGTTGCGCCGCCAATGAGGAGCGGAATTTTCATTCTTCTGTTTTCCATTTCTTCGGCAACGGCAATCATTTCGGCAAGTGAAGGGGTAATTAAACCGCTCAAACCGATTATATCAACATTGTGTTCTTGCGCAGTATCAACAATATGTTCGAGCGAACACATCACGCCGGCATCAATAATTTCGTAATTGTTGCACGAAAGCACCACGCCCACAATGTTTTTGCCAATATCATGCACATCGCCTTTTACGGTTGCCATCAAAATTTTTCCTGCCTTTGACGATTGCGCTTCTGATTTTTCGGCTTCAATAAACGGCATAAGAATAGAAACGGCTTGTTTCATAACCCGTGCGGTTTTCACCACTTGCGGAAGGAACATTTTGCCTTGCCCGAAAAGTTCGCCTACCATATTCATACCGTTCATCAGAGGTTTTTCAATGATAGTTAATGTGGGCGAAAATTGCGTGCGAGCTTCGGCTAAATCTTGTTCGAGAAAATCGCTGATTCCTTTCATAAGGCTGTGCGCCAAACGTTCGGCTACGGGCAGTGTGCGCCATTCGTCGGTACGTTTTGTGGCGGTTGTTTCGCCTTTTATTTGTTGAGCGTATTGTATTAATTCCTCGGTTGCTGAGCTTGTCGAAGCATCGGTTGCACCTGCGTGTTTATTCAAAATCACATCTTCTATTTTGTTGCGCAATTCCACAGGAATTTCCTCATACACCTGCAACATTCCCGGATTGACAATTCCCATATCTAAACCGGCTTGAATGGCGTGATACAAAAACACCGAGTGCATAGCCTCACGCACCACATTGTTGCCACGAAACGCAAACGAAACATTGCTGATGCCGCCGCTCACTTTGGCGTGTGGCAAATTTTTCTTAATCCAGCCAACGGCTTGAATAAAATCAAGAGCATACGAATTATGTTCTTCAATGCCCGTTGCAACAGTCAAAACGTTCGGGTCAAAAATAATATCTTGCGGTGGGAAATTCAATTTTTGCGTCAATAACAAATATGCTCGTTGGCAAATTTCAATTCTTCGTTCATAAGAATCGGCTTGCCCTTTTTCGTCAAACGCCATAACCACAAGCGCAGCACCGTATTGATGTACGGCTTTGGCTTTGCGCAAAAATTCCTGTTCGCCTTCTTTTAAACTGAGCGAATTAACAATAGATTTTCCTTGCACCGATTGCAAACCAATTTCCAACACTTCCCAATTCGACGAATCTATCATAATCGGTACTTTTGAAATTTCCGGCTCTGAACCTATTAAATTCAAAAAATGTTTCATTTCCTCTTTGGCATCAAGCATTGCATCGTCCAGATTGATGTCAATGATTTGTGCGCCGTTTTCTACTTGCAGGCGAGCAACGGCAAGGGCTTGTTCGTAACGTTTTTCACGTATCATTTTTGCAAACTGCAACGAACCGGCTACGTTGGTGCGTTCGCCTATGTTTATGAAATGTGAAATTGTATGCTTATCCGCCGTATTACCCCTAAATCCCCTAAAGGGGACTTTTGCTCCGTGAAAGTCCTGTTGCTCAGGGTTATTTCGTTGCTCTGAGCCCCCTTTAGGGGGTTGGGGGTAGTCTTGCGGACAAGTTTCGGTTGCTGAGCCTTGCGGTTTCTGAGCTTGTCGAAGCATCGAAGCATCGTCTATTGTTAAAGGTTCTAAACCACTTAAACGAGTTTTAAAATCCGCCTGCGGAAGTGGACGAGGTGCATAATTTTTCGCTGCTTGGGCAATGAGTGCAATATGTTCGTTGCTTGTGCCGCAACAACCGCCAATAATATTAAGTTGCGATTTTTCCAACATCGGGCGTACCATTTCAAGCATAATTTCGGGCGTTTGGTCGTACAAACCAAATTGATTTGGCAGTCCGGCATTGGGGTGCGCTGAAACTCGGAACGGACACACATCGCTCAAAAGTTTTACAAAGGGTTGCATTTCTTTTGCGCCAAGCGAACAATTCAGTCCAATGCTCAATAATTTAAAATTTCGCACCGAATTAACACACGCCTCCAAGGTTTGCCCCGAAAGTATGCGACCGCTGGCATCGGCAATTGTAAGCGAAAGCATAACGGGAATGTCGGTCTGTTTTTCTTCCTGCACACGCTCAATTGCATACAAAGCCGCTTTTACGTTCAACATATCAAAAGCAGTTTCTACCATAAGAATATCTACGCCTGCTTCAATCAACACGGTAGCTTGTTCTGTAAAAACCTCAACCAACGTTTTAAAATCAACCGAACGAGCCGCCGGATTTAACACATCGGGCGAAAGCGATGCCAATTTATTGGTGGGACCAATTGAACCGCACACAAAACGTGGTTTTTCGGGAGTTTGCAACGAAAATTCACGAGCTAATTCTTTGGCAATTGTAACCGAAGCAGTATTAATTTCGCGCACAAGATTTTCCTGTCCGTAGTCGGCAAGCGAAATGCGATTGGCATTGAGAGTGTTGGTTTCAATAATATCAGCACCGACGGCGAGATATTTTCCTTGAATTTCACGAATTACCTGTGGTTGTGTAATGTTCAAAAGGTCGTTGTTTCCCTGCAAGGGGAATTGCCACGTGGCAAATTGCGCACCGCGATAATCGTGTTCGGTAAGGTTATATTTTTGAATCATGGTACCCATGGCACCATCGAGCACTAAAATACGCTGAGCGAGTAGGTCGGAAAGTTTTGTCATTATTGTAAGATTTTTCGCAAAAATAGCGAAAGATATGAGATTTTCGTGCGGTTGCCATAGTTCTTTTTAAATAGCCTCACTTGATAATTTGTTTTGAATCACAATTTTCAGTGCTTGTTGCACAAAAACATTGTAAAGATTTTTTGTGAGAATAGAAGGAAAAATAAAAAATCTATGGAATCTACAATTTTACTGTATTTTCAATCCTGCACCTAATTCTACCTTAATAATCGACATTTTTTCTTACTATTTCATACCCTTTTTCTGTTTCCAAAAAGGAAAAATCTTGTTCATCAAATTTCATAGTATAATTTGATTGAGCAAAAACAACTCCGTGCAGAGCCAATATGTGTAATACTATAATTATTTGTTTCATAGTGTACTCTATTTAATAATTATTGTACCCGATAATTTCCGATAATTCTCCGTAATGGCAGAATATATATACACACCTTTTGCAAGATTTTGAATTTCAATTGTACGTTTTCCTTTTACGTCGTACGTCTTAATCACAGAGCCTTTAGTATCAAAAATTGTAAATGTTTCAATATTTACATTTTCCGGAAATTCCACAATTACCACATCATTTGAAGGATTTGGATATACTATAATTTGAACATTAGTATCAATTGCAGAATTTATAGTTATAGAATTTGTATTACAATAATTGTATTTAGGATTACTATAAACCAACATATCATTTATGTAAAAACAGAGTAAATCATGTGAGCCACAGGTAGAAATATCAGATATTGAATAGAAAAACCCACGCGTATCTCCTATACCTTTTATTATAGTATCTCCTACATGATGCCAACAATCTGCAAATTCTCCTCTATAGCCATTCGCATATTGGTAATATTTTCCGTTTAGAAGTTGCATAGAATCAATTTCATTGTTTAATATTACATGTATAATACTATCGCAACGCATATTGTCATGATATAAGGTGTCGTTTGGCTGCCAGTCAAAATCATACACAAGGAAGTCTCTTGTCTCAGAATAATCGTCAGAAAAACACACATACACTTTATGATCTTCAGTTTCTCGCAATGCGGAAAAATATTCATTATTTAGGAAAAGTTTTGAATAGATATTATCGTTAATCACGGTATCGCCCTCTATTTTATATGTAAAAATATCAAACGTACCACAATCGGCAAAAACCTCAATCCAGCTACTTTTTTTACTGAAAATTGGTTCTGTTGTTTGTGCCACCAAACACATAGAGGAAACAACAAACAAAAATAATATAAATGCTTTTTTCATAATTTATTCTGTTATAATTTTTTTTGGTGTGGAAAAAAGATGAATTGAAAAATACGATATACAAAAACGACTGAAAACAAATTTCAGTCGCTTTTTATCTATTGATTTTTACTGTATTTTCAATCCTGCACCTAATTCCACTTTAAAACCACCCGGTATTTTAGTTGATTCTCCGGCTTCAAGAATTAATGTAGCGCCCGGTTTTACTTCTACGTTTTGAACGTTGATGTCGCACGGTGCAGTAACTGTTTTATTTGTTGTTACGGTTTGATTGGTGAAATTGACAGTTGGAGCTGTGCATATTGTTGATAGAGCCGCTTGAACAGCAGCATAAGCATCTAAGCGTCCTGTTCCTAGCATTCCTCTGTATTTCACATTTTCGGGAATATTATAAATAGAAGCATCAGCAGTATTTTTTAAAATAGCAACAACCTCGTTTGCTGTAAGGTTAGGATTTATTGCAAGTATCATAGCAGCAACTCCTGCTACTTGCGGTGCAGCATGCGAAGTGCCTGTGCCAAATTCATAACTATTATTTGGTCTTATTGCAAATACTTCATATCCGGGAGCACAAATATCAACAGCATCATTGTGTTGATGAGTAGGACGCACCGAATCATTAGGTGCTCCTATTACACGCTCATGAACATCTTTCCAGTTCGTTGGAATACCATTTTCTAACGTTCCTCTATTATTCTTGTGTCCAACACTTGTAACTGAGACACACGATGCGTACGATGCAGGATAAACCTTTCCGCCATCACAGTATCCAATTCCATTTGCTGCACTAAAAATAACAACTGTATTATGAATATTTCGTATTTCGTCATAAAGAGCGTTTTGAGTAGATGAGTAAGAACAACGATTATGCCAACTACAATTTATTATTCTATACCCTAATTGTGCTAACCGTAAAACTTCAGCATCTTGCCCCCATTGTGTCGAAACATACAAATTAGAATTATAACCACCGCTTGACGCTATACCTTTCCAATTATTGTTTATGGCACAACACCGAGTTGCCACAAAAGTTCCATGTCGATTAGTTACATCATTATTGCTCCCTCCTACCAAAGTAAACGATAAATCTTCAAGAGATGGGTCAAAATACGTGTCGGTAATAGCAACATTTACTTTGGGATAATTTTTTGCAATTTCCCATGCTTCACTTGCTTTAATCAAATTTAAATCCGTATTGTATGTAGGTGTATAATATGGGTCATTGGGAATGTCTCCTGCTAAAACAGGTTCACACAATTGCTCAACCAAAGGAATTGTTTTTTGAAATCCTTTCATATCTTGTTCCAAATTATCATTATCACATACGATATAATATACTTCTCGCAACCAATCTGTATGCGCTGTTGGAAAGGCTTGTTCAAACGTATAAAATCTTTGTTTTTCAAGGATTTGATTAAATGAAGTTACTTTTGAATTTGTACTCAACAACCCCTCATTATCTTTTGATTTAGAAACGGTTGGTACGAAATCTTTATCTTGAATATGGATATAATAAGAATATTTATTTTGAGCCAATGCAAAATTGGCAGTAAAAATAAACAATGCCGCTATAGTTGTAAAATATTTCATTTTCATAACTTAACAATTTTAAAAATTTGAACACTATTATCTTTATTTTGAATTTTCACTACATAAATTCCTTTGCGAAAATGACTTGTAGATATTTCATTTATTCCGGTCAATACTTCCGAACAATGTACAATATTGCCCAAAATATCTCGTATTTCAATATTTCCGCCATTGCTTGCAAACACAAAAACAGTTTCATTAAAAGGATTTGGATACATTATAAGATTTTTGTCTTGAAGAATATCAACACTTGTAGCATAAGAATAATTACAAGGCAACGATGTTTCTGCCCATCTATTGGAAATAAAAGAAAAATCGGCATCGGAATAACATCGTAAAAACTGAAATTTATCTTCTGCTGTTATCGCATTGCTCAATATCGGCATAAATGTATAATTACTACATAATATACAATTTCCTCCTATTTTTTCCGTATACACGTAGGTGTAAGGAAGAAGCCCATTGTTTAAAAACGTATCTTCTTTAAGAACTTTTGTTGTAAATGTTTTTAAGTTTTTTGCATTAATTGTAATGCTTTCAACGCTATACCTTATTGTAACAACTGAATCTTTAGATAGTTCGTTACCATATTCTTTATACATAAATGTAAACTCTACTGTATCGCCTACTTTTGCATCGAAATCAAACAACAAATTAAATTGGTCGTAATAATAATGATAAACTTTGTTTTGCTCTTGTTTGATAATATAGGTTTCGTTTGCAATATTTGAATTGGTAAAATACTGCTTTAAAACACGACAATTATTTCCCTCAACAATTGTATCTTTTTCGGAAACAATGTAATCAAAATAGCCATAATTCCCATAATAATTATAGTGCCATTCAGCACCTATTGGCGCAAATTCTGTTTGTGCATTTGCTTGCCATGCAAAACAAAACACAACAAATGTGAAAAATAATTTTTTCATTATACACCTCTCTTTTTTATTTTGTTAAAATCATTTGTTTAGTTTCACTCGCAGCACCATCGCCAAGCAATACGTAACTGTAAACACCTGCCGAAAGTGCACCAGCTTCTATTTCAATAGAAACATTTCCACGTTCTACAATAGTTATACATTGTACTTGTACGCCTTGCATGTTGTATACGCATAATTGCACTTTTTGAATTTGCTGTGGTACGTAGCATTTTACCGTTGTGCGTTCGTTAAATGGGTTTGGCGCATTTTGGTAGAGTTTCAATGTTTCTACATTAGCATTATCTGAAAGATACATATTTTGTATTGCTTCGCTTTCCTCTATTTCTGCTGATTTAAGAGTATTGTTTTTTTCTTTTTGCAAAGCTTCAATCATTTTTTGTTGCTCTCTTATTTGTACTTGTTGGTCTTTCAATGCTTCCACAATTACAGGAATCAAACCAATATAATTTACCGCATAATAACCGGTTGTAGAATCCATACTTACCAATTCGGGAAATACTTCTTTTAATTCTTGCGCTAAATAACCAAATTCGGCAACATCTTTAACAATAGCTTGCTTATTTTCTGCTCTCAAAGCTATCGACAATGAATCGGGAGCATCAATAACAATTGCTGCTTTTTTGTACGATTTTCCTTGTAATTGATATAATTTATCTATTTCTTTTGTTAATGGTTTTATATCGCTTTTCAAGCGTTCGTCAGATGTAATTTGTGCACCACTAACGAACAACTTTTGATTTACAATCAAATCGCTGTTAATCACCACTTTACCGCCTGTAAAATAACCCGAATATCGATAATTGTCATTACCACCTGCAACAGAGGAATAAATGCCATACACAGATGGTGCTGTTTGAGTTGATTGTGCTGTTGCATACACTCCATACACCGAACTTGCCGTACTTTTATTTGTATTGGTGGTATGTACGCCATATACATCGCCTCCGCTAGTCGTGTTGCCGGTACTAGTCAACGCAATACCAAACACTCTACCGCCACTCATATAGCCCGCATTGTTGTTAATAGTGTGGGACGAAAATCCATATACACTTCCGGAACTACCATTTTGTGTAGTTTCGGCGCGAACCCCATACATAGTGTTTTTTGCTGTATTTTTAACTATCATTCCATACGTCATTGAATTGGTATTACTTGTATTTTCGAAATAAGCCCCAATCACAGGACTCGAAGAAGCTGTATTTTCCACAGTTGAATACAAGCCAACAACACTATCGGTTGAGGCTACTTTATTTTTTATAAATAATTTGTATTTTGCACTAGGCACAGCACCGATTGCCATATTCCCTGTGGTTTTATTCACTTCTACTTGTGCAAAACTTGTACTTACTGCAAGTAACAAACTTGCTAAAATTGATGTTTTTTTCATGATTTTGAGATTTTTAATGTTATTGATTTTTTGTTTGTTACACATTTTTGTTGATGTTTTAGAATTTATAAATTATTTGTCCCTCAAAACAGATACGCACATAAAAAAAGGCGGGGACAAAACTTTATTCGGTTCTGAGGTCTTAGGATACCATTACCACAAACAAGTAGTCCACGCCAACGGCGTGAACATCAACTACTTACTCTTGTGGTTTTTGACCAATTAAAATATGGTTTTTGAAAGTTCCTAAGTTTCAGAACCAAAATAAAAGCTAACGCTTTCTTCCAATTATGTTTTAAAATATGCGTATTAATTGCGCTTTCAATTCATAGGCATTATGGTTTTATGGTACAACCCCGAAAGGCTCAACGAAGTTAATTATGCAAATGTAAAAAAATCAAAGGCGAAAGTCAAACATTTTGTAAATTATTTTCAAAAAGAATAAGATTTTACTCAACAGAAATTTTCATATACACATAAAAAAACAGCAGAAACTCTCATTTCCACCGAATTGTTTAACTAAGTAATCAGTAAAATTTAATGATATGTTTTCTGGATTGCTTCACTTCGTTCGCAATGACGCTCTTTCGAGGGTTAGCACAAATCAACAAAAGAGCGTCATTGCGAGGA